>NZ_JAVDVV010000015.1:0-129732 GCF_031457035.1 Methylobacterium sp. BE186 | reverse complement strand
GATCTCCTCTGGCTTAGGTCGCTTCGCCATCTCGTCCGTCCTCCAGGCTCAATAGCCATACCAAAAGGGCGGACCACTCCCGTGGGGACGGATCAGACCTGCCCGAAGTGCTCAGCCTGTCCGATCGCATCCTCGTAGCCCGGCAGGGCCAGATCGTCGAGGAGCTGCCGGCCTACGAGGCGTCGCAAGACAAAATCATGCAGGCGGCCGTTGCCTGACGAGCCAAGACATTCAGCAGGGCGGCGCGCAACACTAATATAAATCATCTACACGAAGTCGAATACTTGATGACGACGACGTCGTTGAGCGGGGAGCCGATCAGATCGGCACCCTCCGCAACCAGATACTGCGCGTTTCCGCGCCATATTTCCGGGGCTTCATCATGAGTGCTGAACGTGTTCTGATCCGCAACGCGTCGATCCTGACCATGGATCCTGCGATCGGTGATTTCGGTAAGGGCGACATTCTCATCGAGGGCATGAAGATCGCCGCGGTCGACCGTTCCATCGATGTCGATCCAGCCTCGACCGAGGTGGTCGATGCCGAAGGGATGATCGCCATTCCTGGCTTCGTCGATACGCACCGCCACATCTGGCAGGCACAGCTCAAGTCCGTGGCGATCGACTGGAGCCTGTGCGACTATGTCATCAACATGCGCTCGGTCTTCGCGGCCTTCTACAATCCCGACGATGTCTATCTCGGCAATTACGTCGGCTGCCTCGAAGCGCTGAACGCAGGCATCACGTCGATCATCGATCACTGCCATGTCGTCAACACGCCTGAACACGCCGACGAGGCGGTCCGGGGCATGATGGATTCAGGTATCGGCGGCCTATTCTGCTACGGCCTGTTCCGCAACGCGAAGCACCAGATCGGCGCTCCGATCGATGTCGGCGAACTGATCGGTGAGATGTTCGGTGACATCGAAGAATGGCGCTTCGAGGATGCGATCCGCGTGCGCGACCGTCATTTCACGGATGGCGGCAGGGTCCGCTTCGGCATCGCGACCAACGAATATGAGTTCAAGCCCTATGACGAGGTGCGCAGCGAACTGACGCGGGTCAGGGCGCTCGAGCCGCACAGGATCTCGATGCATATGGCGATGGGTGCGCTCTGCAAGGATGCGCGCATCGTACAGTATTTCGCCGAGGATCGCTTTCTCGACGAGCGGTGCCTGTTCGTGCATGGCGGCGGTTTCACGGATCATGAACTCGCACTACTGCTCGATCACGGCTGCGCGATTTCGGCCACGCCCGATACCGAGATGCAGATGGGCATGGGCCATCCCGTTGCCTATCGCTTCGACGCGCTCGGCGGCAGGGCCTCGCTCGGGATCGACATCGTCTCCAACATCGCCGGCGACATGTTTTCACAGATGCGCTTGCAACTGCAGGCGCATCGCGCGCGGCTCAATGCCCGAACGGAACTGGACGGGCGCATGCCCGGCATCGTGCCGATCAAGACGCGTTCCGTGCTCGAGCTTGCGACGATAAAGGGGGCCGAAGCGGCCGGCATCGCGCATGAGACCGGTTCGATCACGCCTGGAAAGATGGCCGACATCGCCCTGATCAGCGGCCGGGACATCAATACAGTGCCGATCGTCGATCCGGTCGGCACCGTCGTCTTCTACGCCAACCCGTCGAACGTCGACAGCGTCTGGGCGCGCGGCCGCCGCATCAAGAAGGAGGGGCAGCTGGTGGGCGTCGATTGGCCGTCACTGTCTCAGAAGATGGCGAGATCCAACGAGCATGTCATGAGACATGCCCAACGCATCCCGCTGGAAAAGATTCAGAACCTCTGGACGGCCCTCTGGCATTTCGACCAACGCTCGCAGAGGCTCTGATATTGCTCAGGCGAAAGCCTGATGACTCGAAGAGGATGCAGGATCTCTCCTGAAATGTGGCCGCCCTCACGGGTTTCCCCAGGCGCCTCGGTGTTCTTGGGAGCCGAAATTCGACGCTGATTGAGGGTCCCGCGAATGTCGGTCCGACCTTCGTCGCGACGGACTATGGCCGTTCCTTCTCGCCCAACGGCTTCGGCAACCGCTTCAATGAAGGAGGCTGGCGGAGCGTGGTGCGACCCCCGTCAGATTAGGGCGCTCACGGGATACCGGACGCTTGAGGAGGTCGAATGTTAGGCGCGGCAAGCAAGCCGCGCCAGGCTTGCCGACGATGCGATGGCTCCGCTGCCACGAAGGAGCCGCACCGCCGCAGAGCTCCCACCGGACCCGCCAGGGCGATCGGAGGCGGGGCCATCAGACCGTAAAACCGAGCGCTGACGGGAGCTTGGAAAAAGACGATGGCGCACCCGACACGATTCGAACGTGTGACCTTTGCCTTCGGAGGGCAACGCTCTATCCAGCTGAGCTACGGGTGCAGGCCGTGGCGAATTCAGTAGCCGATGCGCGGAGCAGGCGCAACGGGGAGAGCGCAGCAAGATCGGCGCTCCGCGACGCCCGCTTCGGCAGACGGCCGGGCACGGGTTTCGCTAGGCCGGTGCGGCGCATTCAGTACCGCGCAGGCTCCGCGCTCACCCGCCAGACGACCTTGCCGACGTCGTCCGACACGAGGAGGGCGCCGGACCTGTCGAGGATCACCCCCACGGGACGTCCCTGAGCCTTCTCATCCGCGTTGAGGAACCCGGTCAGCGCGTCGACGGGCTGGCCGGCGGGCTTGCCGTCCTTGAAGGGCACGTAGATCACCTTGTAGCCGCTCTTCGGGCGGCGGTTCCAGGAGCCGTGCTGGGCGACGAACAATCCGCTCCGCCACGCCTCCGGCAGGTTCGAATCCGTCGAGAAGGCGATGCCGAGGGAGGCCGTGTGCGTGCCGACGGCGTAATCGGGGGCGACCGCCTTGGCGACGAGATCGGGACGGGCTGGCTGCACCCGCGCGTCGACGTGCTGGCCCCAGTAGCTCCAGGGCCATCCGTAGAAGCCGCCATCCTGCACGGAGGTCACGTAGTCGGGCACGAGATCGCTGCCGATCTCGTCGCGCTCGTTCACGGCCGTCCAGAGCTTGCCCGTCGTCGGCTCGAAGGCGAGGCCGTTCGGATTGCGCAGCCCCGTCGCGAAGGGCCGCATCTGCTTCGTCGCGATCGTGTATTCCCAGATCGCGGCGCGGCCAGCTTCCTTGTCGAGGCCGTTCTCGCCGACATTGCTGTTCGAGCCGACCGTCACGAGGAGCGTCCGGCCGTCCCGGCTGGCGATGACGTTCTTCGTCCAGTGATGATTGATGCCCGATGGCAGGTCGACGACCTTCTCGGGGGCCGCCGTGATCTCGGTCTGGCCCGTCTGGTAGGGCACCTTCACCAGCGCGTCGGCATTCGCGACGTAGAGGTCGCCTCCGACGAGCGCCATGCCGAAGGGCGAGTGGAGACCCGTGAGGAAGACGTGACGCTCCTCGGCCACGCCGTCGCCGTCCCTGTCGCGCAGGAGAACGATCCGATCCGGGCTCTTCACGCCTGCCCCGGCAAAGCCCTTGACCTTGTCGGCGACCCAATCGGCGATGCCCGTCGAGGGATCGTCGGTCTGCGGCTTGTTGGCCTCGGCGACCAGAACGTCCCCATTCGGCAGAAGGTAGAGCCAGCGCGGATGATCGAACCCCTCCGCGAAGGCCGAGACCTGAAGCCCGGGCGCGGCCTGCGGCTTGGCGCCGTTCGCCCAGCGCGCGACCCGGGCGATATTCACCGTCGGCATGAGGGTCGGGTTCGGTTCGGGCAATGTCGGGTTCGCGCCGAGCCCGGCCGAGGCATCGAGCGTGGCCTTTTCCGGATAGACGATGAAGCGCACGAAGGCGGCCCCTCCGAGGAGGAGGACCGCGAGCGCCGCGAGGCCGAGTTTCGATCGGGTTCGCATGGCATCCTGTCCGGCTCGGCGTCCGCTCCGGACGCGCATCGCCACGTTAAGTGTCCAGGATGCCTTTGGCTCCCGCGCGACGGGTCGGCACGGTGCCATAGGTCGTGGCGGGGGAGGGCACCGCACGATCGGTCGGCGGTTCTTAATCCGCAGGTCCGGAACGAAATCATAAGGCCAAGGTTGATCCTGGCCCGAGGTCGTTCCGGCCCGAGGGACAGGGGGCTCCGTCATAGAGCGTCACGATGGATCGATCGCCCGACCGCGCCATCCGCGCAGGGACAAACCCGGTGAGCGTCGACGTACCCGACGAGGCGGAGGCGGGCCGCCCCGCGGCGGACGAGGTCGTGCTCGAGCCGCTCGCGGATTTCCCGACGATCGACCTGCGGGAGAGCGGCGAGCCCTGGGACAGGCGGCGAGCGGCGGGCAAGGATCTGCGCATGGCCGTGCCCCACGCCGCGCACGCGGTCCTGCCAGAGCCCGAGGAGCGCCCCGACCCCGTATCCCTGATCGAGCAGGCGCATGCCGGGCGCCAGGAGGCCCTGCTGCCGCTGCGGGTCGCGCGGATGGCGAGTTCCGCCTTCGCCTTCCTGCGCGGGGCTGCCCACGTCATGGCCTGGGATCTCGCGCAGACGCCGCGCAGCGGCATCATGGTCGTGATGAACGGGGACGCCCACATCTCGAATTTCGGGCTGTTCGGCACGCCCCAGCGGGACATCGTCCTCGATCTCAACGATTTCGACGAGGTCACCGTCGGCCCCTGGGAATGGGACCTGAAGCGGCTGACCGCGAGCCTCGAGGTCGCGGCGCGGGGCTACGACGTATCCCCCCGCGAGCGGCGGGACGCGGTTCTCGCGGCCGTCGCCGGCTACCAGCACACCATGACCGAGCTCGCGCCTCAGGGGCCGCTCGACGTCTGGCATCAGGCCGCCCGCGTGGACCAGCTCGACTTCGCCGGCATCGAGATCGATCCGGATTCCCGCAGCGTCGTCGCCAAGGCGGTGGAGAAGGCCCGCAAGCGGAACAACAAGAGCCTGCTGGCGCGGGTCGGGGAGCGCCGCGTCGACGGCGGCTGGCGCTTCCGGGAAGAGCCGCCGATCCTCACCCGCGTCGACGCGGCGACGCACGAGGCGGTGATCGGCGGCCTGGAGCGCTACGCCGAGACGCTGCCGCGCGAGCGGCGCTTCATGCTGAGCCGCTACCACGTGGTCGATGTCGCGCACCGGGTCGTCGGCGTGGGGAGCGTCGGCACACGCGCCTACGTCGCGCTCCTCTGCGGCAACTCGGATCATGACGTGCTCTTCCTCCAGGTGAAGGAAGCGGTGAGCCCGGCCCACGCGCCCTACCTCGCCGGCATGCCCGCGCCCTATGCGGCCCACGAGGGCGAGCGCGTGATCTACGGGCAACGGCTGCTCCAGGCGGTCGGCGACCCGCTGCTCGGCTGGACGACCATCGCGGAGCGCCCGTTCTACGTGCGCCAGATGAAGAACATGAAAGGCGACATCCCGGTCAGCTGCATGACCGGGCAGCCCCTCGTCTACTTCTCCTGGGCCTACGGGTCCCTGCTGGCCCGCGCCCATGCCCGCACGGGCGATGCGGCCGCGATCGCCGGCTATTGCGGCCGGGACCGCCAAGCCGGCCTCCGCGAGGCCCTGGCGGACTGGGCGCAGGCCTACGGCGACCGGAACGACGCCGATTACCAGCGGTTTCGCGAGGCCATCGCCCAGGGCCGGCTCGAGGCGTCCGACGATCCCCTCCTGTGACATCCGGCCCGCCCTGCAACCGTTGCGGGTCTCGATGGGCGCAGATGGTTAAGCTGGCCTCGAACGACGGGTCTCTCGAGGAGGGACCGTTAACTCCACCGCCGTCTTCGTAGGCGGAGGCGAGGAATTTAAGGATGCGTGCAGGGGCGCGCCTGCACCATGGGCCGGTCGAAATCGGGCTGGTCGAGTGCGATGCTGAAGGTCGTGGGGTGTTTCGTCGGTGCGCACGACCTGTGGCTCGTGGCGCTCGCGGCCGCCATCTGCAGCCTCGCCGCGGTCACCGCCATCGAGCTCCTGCGCCACGCCCGCAAGGCCACGCTGCGCCTGCGGGCGGTCTGGCTCGGCGTGGCCGCCCTGGCCGGCGGCTCGGGCATCTGGGCGACCCATTTCATCGCCATGCTGGCCTTCGAGCCGGGGCTGCCGAGCGGCTACGAGGTCGGCCTGACCGGCCTCTCGCTGGTCTACGCCGTCGCTCTGACGGGGATCGGTCTCGCGGTGTCGCTCCTCGCGGGCCTGCCCTTCGCGGCCGCGATCGGCGGCGCGATCCTGGGCGGCGGCATCGCTGCCATGCACTATACCGGCATGATGGCGTTCGAGGTGGCCGGGCACATCGCCTGGGACCCCGTCCTCGTCGCCGCCTCGCTGATCCTCGGCTGCCTGCTCGGAAGCGCGGCGCTGTCGGTCACCCTCGGCAAGGACAGCGTCCGCGGTCAGATGGCGGGCGCGCTCCTCCTCCTCGCCGCCATCTGCAGCCACCATTTCACGGCGATGGGCGCCGTCACGATCGCGGCGGATCCGACCATCGTGATCCCGGAAACCGCCGTCCCGGCGCGCTGGCTCGCGGTCGGCATCGCCCTCGTGAGCGTGACCATCCTGCTCCTGGCCTGCGCCGCGCTCTCCCTCGATATCCGCGACCGGCGCCAGGCGCTGCGCGAGCGCGAGCGCCTGCACAGCCTCGCCAACGCGGCCGTCGAGGGCCTCGTCGTGTGCCGGGGCGGGGCCATCGTCAGCGCGAATGACAGCTTCGCGCGGCTCGTGGGCATCGCCGCGGCCGATTTGCCGGACAGCCCCCTGGCCCGCTTCCTGCCGGAGGCCGCAACCCATCTCGCGCTCGCCGGCCAGCCGGATCAGGCGATCGAGGCGGAGCTGCGCGACGTGGGGGGCTCGGCCATCCCGGTCGAGCTCATCCTGCGGCCGGTGACCTACGGCAACCAGCCCCACTACGCCGTGGCGGTGCGCGACCTGCGCGCCCGGCGCCGGGCCGAGGGGCAGATCCAGTTCCTGGCCCACCACGACGCGCTCACGGGGCTTGCGAACCGCACGAGCTTCAACCAGCGCCTGGAGCAGGACCTGAAGCTCGCCGCGGCCACCGGCGGCAAGCTCGCCCTGCTCTGCCTCGACCTCGACCGGTTCAAGGAGGTCAACGACCTGTTCGGTCACGCGGCCGGCGACGCCATGCTGGTCAGCGTCGCCCGCGCCGTGACGGACGTGCTCGACGCGGGGCAGGTGATGGCGCGCCTGGGCGGCGACGAATTCGCGATCCTGATGCCCTGCGAGCATGCGGTGGCGGCGGGGCGCCTCGCCGAGCGGGTCCTCGAGGCCCTGCGCTGCGGGAATGCGGGGGGCAACGGCCCGATCATCGCCACGAGCGTCGGCATCGCGCTCTATCCCGACGACGCGTCGGAGCGGGCCACGCTCCTGAGCTACGCGGACACGGCGCTCTACCGGGCGAAGGCCGAGGGGCGGGGCACCTACCGCTTCTTCGAGGCCAAGATGGGCGCGCAGGTGCGCGAGCGCCGCCTCCTCGAGCACGACCTGCGCCACGCCGTCGCCCGGGGCGAGATGCACCTCGTCTACCAGCCCCAGACGGATGTCCGCGCCGGCACGGTGACCGGCTTCGAGGTGCTGCTGCGCTGGCAGCATCCGGAGCGCGGCGCGATCTCGCCGGCCGTGTTCATCCCCATCGCGGAGGAGAGCGGCATCATCCTCCAGGTCGGGGAGTGGGTGCTGCGCGAGGCCTGCCGGGAGGCGGCGAGTTGGCCCGTGCCGCTGACGGTGGCCGTCAACGTCTCGGCCGTGCAGATCCACGGGCCGCATTTCGTGCCCCTGGTCCACGAGCTGCTGTTCGAGACCGGGCTGGCGCCGGGGCGGCTCGAGATCGAGATCACGGAGACGGCCCTGATCCGCGACCCGGCCCGGGCCCAGTCCGCGCTGCGCCAGCTCAAGGCGCTCGGCGTCCAGATCGCGATGGACGATTTCGGCACCGGCTACTCGTCCCTGTCGAATCTGCGGGCCTTTCCCTTCGACAAGATCAAGATCGACGGCTCGTTCATCCGGGCGGTGGATGCCAACGAGCAGACGGCGGCCATCGTCCGCTCGGTGCTCGGCCTCGGGCGGGGGCTCGGCCTGCCCGTCCTGGCGGAGGGGGTGGAGACGGAGGCCGAATTGCGCTTCCTCGAGGCGGAGAAGTGCGAGGCGGTGCAGGGCTTCCTGATGGGCCGGCCGGCCGCGATCGGCCAGTTCGCGCGCCACACCCACGGGCCGGATGCGGCCGAGGAGCACACGATCCTGGCCGCGTGAGCGATCTCGTTTCGAGGCCCCCCCGCGTAGATCGCGATCATGCCGCCCGCGGCGGCGCCGGCGGGGGTCCGAGGCGGCGCGCGGTGGCGAGGCCGAGGGCGAGGATCGTGGCGGCGCAGGCGGAAAGGGCCGCGAAGGGGCCCAGCACGGGCAGCGCCGCCCCGAGGATCGCGACGCCGAGCGCCTGACCGCAGAAGAACGAGAAGGCGTGGAGGGCCACCGCCGAGGCGCGGGCGCCCGGCGCCACCTCGGTGACCTGCACCTGGAAGGTGTTGTGCAGCATATAGAAGCCGAAGCCGAGGGCGAGGAGCGCCGCGGCGTCGAGCTGCCAGCGCCCGGCGAGCCCGACGGCGAGGAGCGCGACCGCGCAGACCGCGCCGCCGACAGCGAGCATCCGCGTCGTCCCGAGCAGGCGCAGCAGCTGCGCGACGAGGAGCGAGTAGGCGAGGCCGCCCGCCGCGAAGCCCGCGAGCGCGAGGCCGGCCTCCCGGGGGCCGCCCTCGCCGCGCGCCTCGATCAGGGGCGCGAGGTGGGGGAAGATGCCGAACACGGCGATCGCCTCGACGAAGACGGCACCGAACAGGATCCGCGCCCGCGGGTTGGCGACGATGCCCCGGTAGCGGGTGAGGGCCTCGCCGAAGGCCGGCCTCCGGGCGGGCGGGCCGAGCCCGCGCTCGAAGCCGAGGAGGGCCGCGGCGGCGCCGAGGGCCGCCACCGCGGCGGTGATGGCGAAGACGCCCTGCCAGCCGACCTTCGCCTCGATCAGCCCGGCGAAGGTCGAGCCGGCGAGCTGGCCGAGGATGACCGCGACGAGGAAGCGGCCGATCGCCACCTGCCGCCGCTGCATCGGCACCCGGTCGCCCATCAGGGCGAGGGCGAGCGGCACCACCCCGCCGGCCGCTGCGCCGGCCGCGATCCGCAGGCCGAACAGGAGGCCGAGGTCGCCGCTCAACGCGCAGCCGGCCAGCGCCGCGGTGAGGATTCCGAGGCAGGCCGTCATCACGCGCTCCTTGCCGAGGGCGTCGCCGACGGGGCCGAGCACGGGCTGGATCAGCGCGTAGGGCAGGGCGAAGGCGGTGGAGAGCAGCGCCACGGTATGCGGGTCGCTGCCGAGGTCCCGCGCCAGCACGCCGACGAGGGGCTCCACCGAGCGCCCGGCAAAGGTGCTGGCAAAGCCCGCCACCGAGAGGACGGCGAGGAGGCGCCGGAGCGGGGCGGGCGCGGCGTCGGGTGCGGATGTCATCGGGGTACGGGCGGGGAGGGGGAAGGGGGCGATGGGATACCGGCGGGAACGCTCCATAGCGGTTCCGGGGCATCCGCGGGGAGGGGGGTCGCGCCGGGGGCGGAGACAATCGCGTCGCCAATGATGGCATCCGCAATCGAATGGGATGCAAAATGACCAAAGGGAAGGAAGAGGTCTTGGAAAGCTGCGTGGCGCGTCCTTCTACGGCCGAGTTAAATCGTGAAGCCCCGACCTATGCGCGGATTATTGAGAAGCTTGATCCTATTGGAGGGAGGAAATCTGAGTCAAAAATCCATAATAAGTTGGTGTATTGTAATTTTACAAATGTCTTGGGACGATGTATTACGCATAATCTCCAATTCTAATTTGCGGGAGATGTTGTCTTTTTATTTCATCAGGATTTGTGTGGAGACATGAAAAGATCTTTGCGGCCCGCTGCCACAAGATTTATGTTTTGGTTTTCCTGATGTAATCCGCCAATAAATGCGTCATCTGGCGCATCTGCCATCACAAAGTATCTGCTTTTATTGTAGACATAGAATGTAAAAGGCTTATTTGGTGCTAGTGCCGGTATGCGAATGCGCCTATCTCGACTCAAAACAAGTTTGCCAATTTGCTCTGTGGTATCTCCGCTTTCCGGTGCCGTGTCATGGAACGAAAGTTTGAACGTCAACAAGACATTGAAAACCGCTTCTGCTCCTAGATTTGTAACGTCACAACGATAGGCGCTCCTGATGCCATCCCATGCAATTTTATAGCTATTTCCAGGCGACCACCGCTTGCCCAGGTCCAGAACCTCATGCTCAGGATCTCCAACATCCATTGTATGTATAATGCCTTCTGGCGGTGTCTCTGATGGAAGGTTCGCGTTATGGCACTCTAAGATGATTGGGGCAGAGGGCGATTTCTTTGGCGCGTCGGCCGTCGTGTAACCTAAAGCGCTTCGCTCTTTGCGGCTAACCCAGTCCAATGCAACGGCCATACCTGCAGTCACAGCAGCGCCTATAGCGGCCGCCACTAGAATGCCAAGCACCCCTATCGGCTTGCCACTCTGCCAAATGCCCACGAGGTGGTTCCCAATTATGGCGCTGGCCGCCAGCCAAAGGCATGCCTTCACAAACCGGAATTCGCCGCGCGTCTTCGCTGCCATACTCAGGCCCAGCGAAAGCGGGGTTGCAGCGAGGCCGAGAAGCGTAGCCCAATCCATGCTTGGCAGCTAACATAGATGCATTGCATTGGGCGAGTCGGCCTCGCCTCATTCCAAACATTTACCGAATGGTTTCTTCAGGTATCCGGCCGTTTGAGCATAAACACCCGCTGGTGCATCTGCTTCATAAGACTGCCTTGTGCCAATGCGGTAGACCCCCGGCCCTCGAAGCCCTGCTGCCGCTCCCTACCGCCCCAGCAGGGCCCGCACCTGCCTTCGGGTGTTGAGCAGGTCCCGCTGGGTCTGGGCCTGCAGCCGCTTCGCCGTCCGGATGACGGCGTCGGCGCGGGCGAGGAGGTCGTCGGCGGCCGGCTCCGGGCGGAGCGTCGCCGCCGGCGCCCGCGGCTTCAGGACGGTGGCGGTGACGTCGGTGACGTGGTGGACCAGCGCCAGCACCGAGCCGGATTCATCGAGCGCCGCCCAGTTCGCCGGGTGCCAGTACCGCACCTCCCAGCACCCGCCTTCCGGCAGGATGTCGTAGCGCTGCAGCGGCATGCCATCGCGCCGTCCCGTCCGGAGCACCCGCTCGAACGAGGTGCAGAGATTGCGGACGCCGTCGGCCTGCGGATCGTGCGGGCTGTCGGGGAAGGCCGCGAACATGTCGAGGCCGGCCAGCGTGTCGCGCCGCCGTCCCGTCGCCGCGAGGTAGGCGTCGTTGGCGTTCACGATCCGGCACTCGGGCGTGAGCACGAGGAGCGGCAGGGGTGCACGGTCGAACAGGTCGCGGTAGAGGCGTTCCGCCCCGTGCATCTGCGCCGCGGCGGAGCGGACATTCGGGGCAAGGGAGGCGTCGGCCATATCCTGTCTCCGGGCTGACGGCTTCCTGGGCCAACGCCTCGCAAGCTCCGCGCGATCCGTCACGGGCGGCGCCGGCGGCCGCCGCCTACCCGCTTCCCGGCCGATGCGGGTCGCCCGGCGCGCAGCCGCCCCGCGCCGTCACGCCTGCACGAGCCCGCAGCCCCGGTCGCTGACCTTGCGAGCCCGGTCCAGCAGCGCGCGCGTCTCGCGCAGGGTGGCCAGCAAGGCCCGCTCGGTCTCCTGGATGGAGGCCGTCAGGTCCGCGGTCCGTTGCTGCCCCGCCTGCGCCGCGCGCCAATCGGCGCCCGCGGGCCGGGCGGGCGCCGGGTTCGCCCCGGCAATTTCCGTGAAGGGGATCTCCATCAGGACCTGCCCGCCCCGGTCGGTGATCTCGAAGGCGTGGCGCGAGGGATCGACCCGCCGCTGCAGCAGCTCGGCCGCCATGGCCGGGATCGAGCGGCAGGCGTCGAGATAGGCGGCCTCGATCCCGACCAGATCGAGCCCCGTATCGTCCGGGACCAGCCCGTCCGGCGTCCGAAGGTGGAAATAGAAGAGCGGCATCTCCGCGCCTCCCACGTGTCTCCTCTCCCTCAACCCCCCATCCTGCCCGTTGGATCGGCGCGCGGGCGGCATCCCCAGCCGGACGCCCCGGGACGGGCCACCGCGCCCACGGCCACGTTGCAACGATTCCAACTTCGTGCAGACTGACCCCGAGGGTTCGGCCGGGCGCCAGTGCGCGCCCCGTTCAGGCCCGGGCGAAAACAATAAAACACGACGCCACGTCGGATTGCGGGAGTGAAACATGCTGCAGGACGTCGAGACGAGCCTCGAAGCGCAGGCCGAGCCCACCAAGATCACCCAGACGCTCGGGGCCTGCCCGCACGATTGCCCCGACACGTGCTCGATGATCTACACGGTCGAGGCCGGGCGCCTCGTCAATGTCCGCGGCAATCCCGACCACCCGATGACCCGCGGCGCCCTCTGCGCGAAGGTCAAGGATTTCGACAAGCACCATTACAATCCCGACCGCATCCTCTACCCGATGCGGCGCGCCGGCCCGAAGGGCAGCGGCCTCTTCGAGCGGATCGGCTGGGGCGAGGCGCTGGACGAGATCCACCGGCGCTGGACCGGCATCATCGCGACGCACGGGGCGCAGGCGATCCTGCCCTACAATTACCTTGGCAACGAGGGCACGGTGCAGGGGCTGACGGTCGGCGACGCCTTCTTCAACCGCCTCGGCGCGACGGTGGCCGAGAAGACCTTCTGCGGCTCCGGCTCCTGCACGGCGTGGCTCCTGACGGTCGGGCCGACGAACGGCACCGACCCGCTGAGCTTCGCCCAGTCGCGATACATCGTCATCTGGGGCTGCAACTCGGTCTCGACGAACATCCACCACTGGCACATCGTCAAGGAGGCCCAGCGCAACGGGGCGAAGGTCGTCGTGATCGACCCCTACCGCTCGCGCACCGCCAAGGAGGCCGACTGGCACCTCGCGCCGAAGCCGGGCACCGACGGCGCCCTCGCCATGGCGATGATCCAGGTCATCATCAGCGAGGGGCTGACGGACGACGACTACATCGCGCGGCACACGGTCGGCTTCGACCAGCTCAAGGAGCGGGCCGCGGCCTTCACCCCCGAATACGCCGCCGCGATCTGCGGGATTCCCGCCGACGACATCCGGCAGCTCGCGCGCGAATACGCCACCACGCGCAACGCCGCGCTCCGGCCCGGCATCGCGGTCGAGCGGAGTGCCGGCGGCGCGCAGGCGCTGCGGGCGATCTTCTCGCTGCCGGCGCTGACCGGCTCGTGGAAGGACCCGGGCGGCGGCGTCTACCAGATGCCGCTCTGGGAATTCCCGGTGCATTGGGACCGGGTCTGCCGGCCGGACCTGATCCCCGAGGGCACGCGCGCGCTCAACGTGCTCAAGCTCGGCGAGATCCTGACCGGAGAGGCGGGAATCGAGCCCGGCATCCACGCCCTGATGGTCTACAACGCGAACCCGGTCTCGAACTCGACCGAGACGGCCAAGATCAAGCGCGGGCTCGCCCGCGAGGACCTGTTCACGGTGGTGAGCGAGCACTTCGTCACCGACACGGCCCGCTACGCCGACATCCTGCTGCCCGCCACCATGGCGGCCGAGCACGACGACATGATGTTCTCGTGGGGGCACTTCTTCTTCACGCTCAACCAGAAATCGATCGAGCCGCCGGGCGAGACGGTCTCGAATGCCGAGCTGTTCCGGCGGCTGGCCCAGCGCTTCGGCTTCACCGAGCCGCAATTCCGGATGAGCGAGACCGAGCTGATGGAGTGGTACCTCGACTGGGACAGCCCCAAGCTCGGCGGCATCACCATGGATTATTTCCGCGAGCACGGCTGGTACCGGCTCGACATCGGCGATCCGGAGACGCGCACGCCGCACGCGGAGGGCAACTTCCCGACGCCGTCCGGCAAGTGCGAGTTCTGGTCCGAGACCGCGGCGACGACGGGCAATTTCGTGGCCCCGCCCTTCCGGCAGATGTACGAGCAGGAGCAGGGCGGCGAGACCCTCGACCCGCTGCCCGGCTACGTGCCGGCCAACGAGCGGCCCGAGACCAACCCGGCCCAGGCCGAGCGCTACCCGCTCAACATCGTCTCGCCGAAGAGCCACGGCTTCCTCAACTCGCAATACGCGAACGAGGCGCACAAGATCCGCGCGCAGGGCGGGCAGGCGATCCTGATGAACCCGGCGGATGCGCGGATGCGGGCCATCACCGAGGGGGCGCTGGTGCGGGTGTACAACGACCGCGGCACGTTCCACGGCGAGGCCAAGGTGACCGAGGACGTGCCGCCCGGCCTCGTGGTGGCCTCGCTCGGCTACTGGCACTCGCTGAACCGCGACGGGGCCGTCAACGTGATCAGCGCCTCGACCTACGGCGGCATGGGCCACTCGCCGACCTACAGCGACAACCTCGTCCAGGTCGGCCTCGCCCAGTAGCGGTCGGCCTCGCCCAGTCGCGGTCGGGCTTGCCCAGTCGCGGGCGGGCTCGCCCGGTCGCGGGCGGCTCGGGCGCCGCCCTCAGGCGGCGCTCGGCTGCTCCAGCTTCTCGCGGGCGGCGGTGAAGCGCACGACGCGCTGCGCGGTGGCCACCGAGAGGTCCTGAAACGCCTGGAAGGCGCTCTGCAGGCCCTCCGCGTCCGGCAGGCCGCCGGGCCGCGTCGCGAGGAAGAGCTTGAGGGTCTTCCAGCCGAAGCGGACGGAGCGCACCAGGAACAGGAGCGGGTCGGTGGTCGGCGCCCCGTGCGCGTTGAGGGCGATGGCCGAGGGCACGCCCGCGAGCCGGGCCAGCGCCACCAGGGCGTAGGTGGTCTCGCCGGAGGTCAGCCAGGTCTGCACGGCGCCCTCGTCGAGGCCGTACTTGGCGTGGCAGGCCACCGCCACCTCGGCGGGGGTCAGGTCGAGGGGCGGCTCCGCGAGCGTCGCGGCGATGGAGAGGGTCGCCTGCGCCGCGGCGTTGTCGCCGAATTCCTCCGCCAGCGCCCGGCGGGCGCGCTCGCGGGCGATGGCGACGAGCTGGGCGCGCTGCGCCTCCGGCACGTCGGCCCGCCGCGTCAGCACCCGCGTGAGCTCCGAATCCTGCTCGGCCCGGCTCGTCAGGATGCGGAAGCCGCCCTCGGAGAACCGCGCCCCCTGGTTGCCCGCGACGCTGCGCACGACCTGCTCGTTGCCGCGGGACACGATGACGTCGGTCACCCGCTCGGCCAGGGTGCTGCGGCGGGAGAGCGCCATCAGGTGCTGCTGCCCGGCGCCGCTCGCGATCTGCACGAGGTCGCTCTCCTCCAGCCGGACCGAGCGCTCGAGGACGGGGCCGGCCACCTCCGCGGCGGGGTCGTAGGCGAGGTTGCGCACCACCCGGCGCGGCGCGTTGGCGAGGTCGGCGAGGCTCGCCGAGAGCTCGGCCCGCGCGCGGGTCTCGATGTCGCGCGAGAGGCGCAGGATCACCTCGTCGAAGGCGCCGACCTGATCCTCGCTGAGGCGCGGCGCCTGGGCCGCGAACAGCCCGGTCATCTGGCGCAGCATGCTCATGCGCTTGGCCTGGTCGCCACTCGCGATGGCGCCCTCGACATCCTGCACGACGGAACTCAGGGCGAGCATGCGGAGGTCCTGACGAAACCTCACCGACTGTCGTGAGCCGGGTTTGCGAATTGCTTAAAACCGCTCACGGCGAGCCCACGATCGACAGGAATCTCGCCTTCCCGGTGCGGTAGCGTGCCGAAGGACCCCGTCCCGCGCCGCGCGAGCGCCGATTCGCGGGGGCCGGGCGCAACGATGCCTTCACCATGAGGCTCGCGGGGCGGGGATCGGGGGCCTGCGCGGCGGCCCGATCGGGCTGGCGTTCCGCGTCCGCGCGCGGCATGCTGAACCCATGCCCGCGCCCGCCTCCGAGCCGGGGAGCGCCCCGGATTTCTACGTCGCCCTCGGCGCGTCGGGGCCGCAGGGCCTCGACGACATCCAGCGCGTGCTCGCCTGCCTGCCGCGCGGCCTGCCGGCCGCGGTGCTGATCTGCCTGCACCGCCCCTTCGACCGGATGAGCCACCTGCAAGAGATCCTGAACCGGCACTCGCCGCTGCCGATCCACCTCGCGCAGGATGGCGAGCGCCTGCTCAGCGGGCACGGCTATGTCGGGGAGCCGGACGCCCACCTCGCCCTGGCGGCGCAGGGGGCCTGCGCGCTCCTCGCCGATCCCGGCAACCTCCACCGGAACCGCACCATCGACGCCCTGTTCCGGTCGATCGCCGCCCACGCGCCCGGGCGCTTCATCGGCGTCGTCCTGTCGGGGGCGCTCGACGACGGCGCGCGGGGGCTCGCGGCCATCCACGCGGCGGGCGGCGTGACGATGGTGCTGACGCCGCGGCCCGAGGCCGAGCGGGGCATGCCCGAGAACGCGATCCGCCACGACGGCCCGATCGACTTCATCGGGTCGCCCGAGGCGATCGCGGCCGAGATCGTCGAGCGGGTGCGGGCGGCGACATCCGCGATCGGCCAGCCGGGATGAGGCGGGATCCCGCTCAGGCCGCCCGGGCCACGGCCTGGCCGAAGGCCTGGACGAAGCGGGGCTCGATGCGCCCCTGCATGCCCTGCAGGATGGTCATCGCCTCGTCGGACGGGAGCGCCGGCTTGTAGGAGCGCCGCTCGGTCAGCGCCGCGTAGATGTCGCAGACGGTGAGGAAGCGCACGACGTCGCTGATCGCGTCGCCGCTGATCCCGTCGGGATAGCCGCTGCCGTCGAGCATCTCGTGGTGGTGGCGCACGGCGTCGAGCATGGCCGGGTCGGCGTGGCGGCTCGCCCGCAGGATCTCGTAGCCGAGGACCGTGTGGGTGCGCATCACGGCGGCCTCGTCGGCATCGAGCGTGCCGCGCTTCAGGAGCAGCGCGCGGGGGATGCGCGCCTTGCCCACATCGTGCACGAGCGCCGCCCGCACGAGGCGCTGCCGCTGCGCCTCCGGGAAGCCGATATGCGTCGCGAATTGCGCGGCGAGGCCCGCCACCACGAGGGAATGCTGGTAGGTGGCGTTGTCGTGGGCGCGGATGGTGTTGAGCCAGCGGGCGAGCCCGCCGTCGCTCAGCGCCAGGAGCAGGGGATCGACGCAGCTGTCGATGGCCTGGAGGTCGACGCGCCCGTCATGGCTCGCGGTGTTGAACAGGCTGGTCAGGGCCGCGCCGGCCCGCTCGGCGCATTGGCGGATCGTGGCGTTGAGCGCGCCCTCGTTCGGGTTGAGGAGATTGAGGAGCGCGGTGACGACGATGTGGGGCTCGGCGTAGAAGGGCAGGCACGCGCTCGCGCCGAGGACGCGGGCCTGCCGCAGCGCCTTGTCGGAGGTCCGCTGCGAGATGCACACGAGCGGCGCCGTCCCGGCCCAGGCTTGCGTCTGCAGGGCGAGGAGGCACTGCATCGCGGCCGGGCGCGCGGCGTCGACATCCGCGACGACGGCGATGGCCGCGGCGCGGGTCGACCAGTCGACATCGAGGCCGACCACCTCGCAGGTCCCGACGCCGCGAAGGGCCTCGGCCAGCAGCGCGCTGCGGCCGGGCTGATCGCTCACGAGCACCACCACCCCGGGCAGCAAGGCCGCTCTCCATCGCTTCGTCCGGCCGATTAGGCGCGACCAGCCCTTCAGAGGCGGTTAAGGCGGCGGCGCGGGCCGCGTCCCGCTGCGCACAGGCTTAACAGGTCGTGCCGCCGCCTCAGTCAGCCCTGGGGCGGAGTGGGACGGTGCGGCGGCGGGACGCCAGGCGCCAATAGGGTATTCGCGGCGCCCGGCTCTCATCTCATCTGGTTATCTGCTGGGCTGAACCTTGCGTGACGCGTGTCCGTGGGCTTTGATGCAGCTTGGCCGCATAGCCGCAAGCAGGCGCGCGGCGGCCGAGTCAGGCCGGAGACGCGACGATGACGATGTCCCTCAGGAAAGTCGCGGAGTTCGAGGGCAGCGCCGCCCTCGAAGGCGTCAGCGACAGCGACATCCACTTCTCTCGACTGTCCGGCATGAGCCCGCAGGACATCGAGCACCTGCGCATCTTCACGATCAACGAGGGGTTGCTCGTCGTCATCCGCTGCCCCAAGCGGCCGGCGCGCTTCCATCACGGCAAGTACCAGCCGAAGACGATGGAGACCGGGATCACATACGAGGGCCTGAAATCGGGTGAGGACGGGCTGGTCCGCCGCCCGGACGGGCGCATCCAGGTGTCCGATTACGACCTGATGTGCGTCTACCGGATCGTGGAGCCCGGCAGCTACGAGAAGGTCTTCTTCTCCGGGACGGACCCGACGAACAAGCGCAGCGCCCTGACGCCCGAGGCGACGTCGCTCCTGCGCAAGGTCAATGCCGGCCTCAAGTCGCGCTTCCAGCACGGCGCGCAGGACGATTACCAATCCGCCGCGAACCCGGGCGTGAAGCATTCGGTCGGCGGCAGCCGGCCCGACCGGTTCGCCGCCTTCGACGTGGGCACCGTCTCGTTCCTCTGCGATCCGCGGGCCGCCCAGGAATTCTACGCGAAGCGGGGCCTCGCCTGGCCCTACGGCGACAGCGGGCGCTTCGAGGGGGCGAGCTGATCACTCCAACGAGCGGGCGAGCCGGCCCGGCGCCCGCTCGCCGAAGACCTGCGCGGCCGGCGCCACCACGACGAGGTTGCCGCAGGGCGCCCGCGCCGTGATCACGGCGCTCGCGACCCCCCAGACGAAGAGCCCGCGCCGGTCCTGCCCCACCACGGGGCCGCCCGAATCCCCGAGGCAGACCCGGGCGCCCTCGGCCCGCGCGATCGTGAGCCCCGTGCTGGAGGCGGCGAGGGGCACCAGCCGGGCCGTGCGCAGCCGCCCGACCCCGCGCTGCGACAGGCCGACCCCCGCCATCCGCAGGGCGGCCGGCACCCGCCGCGGGCTCGAGGCGAGGGGAACGGGGGCGCGGTCGCGCACGGGCGCCGACAGCCGCAGCACCGCGAGGTCGAGGGACAGGTCGGCGAGGGTGATGCCGGCCGCCTCGGCCGAGAGGTCGCCCGGATCCGGGCTGTAGCGGGCGATTGTGCGCGCCGTGTAGACGGGGCTCACCGCCTGGCTGCCCCGGTAGAACACCACGATCGCCCCGACCGGATCGCCGTTCAGGCAATGGGCCGCCGTGAGAACGAGGTCGGCGGCGATCAGCACACCCGAGCAGCGCGTCAGGCGGTAGCGGTCGTCGGGGCGGGTGACGGTGTCGATGCCGACGGTGGCCTGGGCGAGGGCATCCCCGCGGCTCGCCGAGGCGCCCCCGTCGATCGCGCGCGCAGGCGCGGCCGAGAGGCAGGCGCCGAGGGCGAGCAGAATGAGGCGGCCCGCGCGCCGGGGCCGGAACGGTGTCACGCGTGTCTGCACGGCTCGGTCCCCCCTAGGTCGCCGCGGCCCTCGCCGCGGCCGTCATCCGGCCCGGGCGATCGCCCGCAAGCCGAGTAGGATGCGCCCCCGCCCCCGGGAGCAAGTCCGGCGCGAGGACGCACCGGGGCGGAGGCCGGAGATCAGTACGGTTGCTCCGGGGTCGCGGCCGGCGGCCGCAGGGGGAGGGGCTCGTCGGGCGCCTCCCGCTGGCGGGGCCGGGCGAGGTTCGGAGCGCTCCGGGCGGCAGCGGGGCCGCGCGCACCCTGCGGCCCGGGCGGGCCTACCGGCCCGCGCGCGCCGGCCTTTCCGGGCGCTCCGGCGGGTCCGGCCTCGCCCGGCTCGCCGCGCTGACCCTGCGCCCCGGGCGGACCTTGCGCGCCGGGTGGGCCCGACGGTCCCTGGAGGCCAGCCGCGCCGGGCTCGCCTCGCTCGCCGGGCGAACCCTGCGCCCCCGGCGGACCTTGCGCCCCGGGTGGGCCGGGCGGTCCCTGAAGGCCGGCCGCGCCGGGCTCGCCCCGCTCGCCGGGCAGGCCCGCCGGCCCGAGGGCGCCCTCGGGCCCGGCCGGACCCTCAGGCCCGGCAGCCCCCGCAGGCCCTGGGAGACCTTGCGCGCCGGCAGGCCCGGGCGGCCCCGCAGGTCCGGGTGGCCCAGGGGGTCCGGGCGGCCCCGCGGCCTCCGTCCGGGCGGCCTGCTGACCGGCGGGACCCGGCGATCCTGTCGGTCCGGGTGGCCCGGCGGGACCGGTCAGCCCGGCGCTGCCCGGCGGCCCGGCCGTGCCGCTCGGCCCGGCGGGGCCCTGCTGACCGCACTCGCCCACCACCGCGGCGCGCTCCTGGTTTCGCGCCCGCAGGGTCACGATGCAGGTCGCCGGGTGATAGGCGAGGCGAAACTCGAAATTGCCGCCCCGGTCGGTGCGGGCGGAGAAGCGCTCGTCGAGGGTGATCTCGGCCTCGACCGGATCGACCGAGCCGAGCACCCAGAGCTCGCCGCCCGTGATCTTGGCCGCCAGCACGCGGATCTCGGCCCGTGCCGGGGCGGCGAGGGTGCCCGCCCAGAGCGCCAGGGCGAGGATCGACCGTCGCGGGCCGGTTCTGTGCCGCCTCATGCCGTGCGTCCTCCCGACGGAGCCCGAACAAACTGCCCCGTTTCCGTAGGAGGCGGAAGACGACTTCCCGCGGGTCCACACGGTTCCACGCTGCGTACGCTCGCCGACAGGGCTCGCGGCAAAGGGAAGGCCGAGGCGAGGCGGCCCGCAGATTCCCGCTTCGCCCGCATCGCGGACATGCTACCGTCGCGGCCCGGCCCGTCCTGCGGGCCGGAGCCGAGCGTCGCGCCCGACTGACGCCAGCGAGGTGGCCCGCCATGAGCGCGCAACGGACACGGTCGGCGGACGAATGGGCCGCGATCATCGCCGAGGCCTACGCCGCCAAGACGCGGCCGCCCCTCACGCCGCAACTCCTGGCCGAGATGCGGCTCGTGCTGGCCGAGGCCGTCCGCGAGGCCGAGGCGTCCCACGTGCCCGGAGCCGAGTGGTGCGAGCGGGTGAACCTCGTCCTCGACCGAAGCGAGATGTCCCTCCACGCCGCGGTGGGTCCCCGACTCGCGGCGATCGATGCGGCCGCCGGCACCGTCGCGATGGCCCACCGGTCGGAGGCCGGCCGCCCGCTGCGGGCCTTCGGCGGCCAGTGATGGGCGCAGCGAACCCGGCCCCGGCGGGCCGTACCGAAGGGCCGATTGGCGGATGGGAGTGGCGTGATGGGTGAATTGTCCGAGGATTCCAGGCCCGGCCTCGAGGCCCCGGCCGAGGCACCCCCGGCGCCCGGCGCGGAGGCCGACTGGCCGACGGTCCGCGCGTGGCGCAAGGAGACGCGCTCCGCGCTGATCGCGCAGCGGATCGCGCTGGAGGCCGAGATGCGTCTTTCGGCGAGCCGCCGGATCGACCTCGCCCTCGCCCAGGCGGTGCAGGCGACCGGGCGCGGGCTGATCGGTTTCTACTGGCCTTTCCGGGGGGAGTACGACCCGCGCGGGGTGATGGCCGCCCTGCGCGAGCAGGGCGCCCGCCTCGCGCTGCCCGTGATCGTGGCCAAGGGCGAGCCGCTGGCCTTCCGGGAATGGACGCCGGGCAGCCTGATGACCCAGGGCATCTGGAACATCCCGACCCCGGAGGCGGGCGATCCCGTCCAGCCCGAGCTCCTCGTCGTGCCCCTCGTCGGCTTCGACGGCCACGGCTACCGCCTCGGCTATGGCGGCGGCTTCTACGACCGGACCATCGCCGCGATGACGCCCCGGCCGCGGACGATCGGCGTCGGCTTCGCCATCGGGCGGCTCGAGACGATCCGCCCGCAGCCGCACGACATCGCCCTCGACCGGGTGATCACGGACGGGTAGCCGCCCCCCGCTCAGGTCCCGACCGCGTCGGTGACGCACTTCTTCGTGAAGCTCGCCTTGGCGGCGCCCGCGAGCTTCTTGTCGCCGGCGGCCGTGTCGCAGGTCGTCTGCGCGTCGCTCTCGCACTTTTTCATGAAGCTCGTGAGCGCGGCGCCTGCGAGCTTCTTCTCGGTCGCCCGGGCCTTGCAGCTGCTCTCGGCCGCCATCGCGGGCGCGGCCAGGGCCAGAACCAGGATAGCAACGGACACGGCGCGCATGATCGTCTCCTCTCGACCGTTTTGGTCAAGGGAGAGGAGCACGGCGGCGAGGTTCCGCAAAGTCCCGCGCCCGGCCGCGCCACCCTTGTGCACCGTCGATTCGGACCCGCTTCCCTCAGCGCCCCGGCAGCGAGGCGGCGGCGCTGCGCAGGGCCGCCTTGGCGTCGGCGGCGTCCGGCGCGTCGATGTGCCGGTAGCGGGCCTGGACGAGGCCGAACACGCCGAATGCGAACAGGCCCGCGGCGGTCACCGCGAGCAGCACCCAGCCGAAGGGCTGGCGGCCCAGGAACTGCAGCGCCTCGCCGAGACCCTTGGCCTCCGACGAGCGGCTGTGGACGGCGGCGAGGATGAGGAAGGCGCCGATCAGCGCGAAGACGAGGCCGCGCGCGGCAAAGCCCAGGCGCCCGATCGGCACGGCCCAGCGATGGACCTCCCGGGGCAGGACGAGGCGGCGGAGCACGTCCCCCTTCCAGCCCTTGCGCAGGTAGGCGAGCCCGACCCCGATCACGACCGCTCCGACGAGGCCGGCGAGCACCTGCCCGAAGGGCTTGGCGAGGAGCCACGCGGTCCAGTCCTGGGTCGCCCGGTCGCCGCCACCGCCGCCGGTCCCGAGCGCCAGCCGCGCGGCCGAGAGCGCGAGCCCCCCGTAGACGACGCCGCTGATTACGTGGCCTGCGCGGATCGCGAGGCCCTTGGCCGACCCGCCGTGCCGGTCCGCATCGGTCGCCGCCTCGACGATCCGCCAGATCGCGAAGCCGGCAAGGCCCGCCGCCACGAGGCCGAGCCACGCCTGCCCGAAGGGCTGCGCGAGCAGGCTGCGCAGGGCGCTGCGGCTGCCGCCCGTCTGACCGCCCGAGCCGATCGCGGCGAGCGCCGCGAGGCCGCCGACGAGGCAGTAGACGATGCCGCGGGCGCCGTAGCCGAACCGGGCCAGCCATTCGAGCTTCGGGATGTCGGCGTGGAACACGGGCAGCCTCCGAGCCGGTGCCGAGGAGGCTTGAGTAACGGGGCCGTGACCGTCCCGTTCCGGAGATCGTGGGGCCGCGACGGTGCGGCGGGGTTTCCCCCGCCGCCCGAGGCCGCGTTCGCCTACTTGTTGATGCCGACGCTGCCGGTGACGCCGCCGAGCAGCCCGCCGACCGTGCCGAGAAGTCCGCCCGCCAAGCCGCCGACCTGATCGACCACACCCGAGACCGCGCCGAGTTCCTGGCTGGCATCGACGTGCAGGCCCACGCCGAGGCCGACGTCCAGACCACCGCCGACCTCATCCAGCTCCGCGGCGTCGAGCTCACGGATGGTATCGAAGTTCTGCGACATAAATGTTCTCCTAGATTACAGGCTATTGGCTAGAACATCTCCTAGCCTCCAGAGAAGCGCTCTAAGCAACGCCTCCTCAATTAGGGGAGCATGACTGGCGTTGATCATCAACCCGGCTCGATTGTGCAGAGCAACATCGACGAAGTGGCATCCAAAATTCCGGCACCGGCCGATCCCCGGCCGGGCCGCGCTATCCCACTCGCGAAACGCTGCTTTCCGAGGCGGTGCGCGGCCCGGCCGCCCGCTCTGTGGCGACATCGTGGCGCGGCCGCATTGTCGTCCGATTTCCGGCAAGGCTCGGGGAGGGCGGCCGAAATTCCGCTGGCTGCGGTCGGATGACGCAGAGGCGACCGCGCGGTGCGGCGGGCGAGCGTTCAAACGGTCACGCATCGGCTCAGGCATCGCCCGCAAATGCCTGGAAGCCGGGAATTTTGTCCCGTTCCGTACCGAGAGCGGCTGCCCCCGGCCGGTTCCTGCTCCTCGGCGCGCCATGGTGCACTGCAGCATTCCGGCCCGCCGCCATCCGCGGCGGGATCGGTACGGTGCGGACGAAAACCCCCTTGATCTCTCCTGTGCGGTCCGGCCAAAAGGGCGCCGATGACGTCGCCGCTCTTTCGCCGCGAGGTCGCCGCGGCCCGGCGCGATGCCTGGCTCGGCGAAGCCCAGCTCGTCCAGCCGCTGCCCCTGCGCCTCGCGACCGGGATCTGCCTCGCCCTCGTCCTCGCTGCGCTCGCCTACGCCGCGCTCGGCACCTACACCCGCCGCGTCCACGCGCAGGGCCTGCTCACGCCGAATGTCGGCCTGATCACGCTGACGAGCCCCGTCGCGGGCCGGGTCAGCGCCGCGGGCGGCCGCGAGGGCGGCCGGGTCGAGCGGGGCCAGCTCCTCTACACGATCGATCTCGACGCGGTCTCCGCGCGCGGCCCGACCCAGACCCGGGTCATCGACGAGCTCGGCCGCCAGAAGGAGAGCGTCGAGAAGCAGCGCTCCTTGCGCGCCTCCACCGCCGAGACCGAGAAGCGCGCGCTCTCCGAGCAGATCGAGAACCTGGAGGCGCAGGCGCGCCAGCTCTCCGAACAGATCGACCTGCAGGAGAAGCTCGTCCAGCCGCTGCGCGAGCGCGTCGACGTTCTCGCCAAGGCGGTCACGAACGGGCTCGCCCGCGCCGCCGACCTGCAGAGCCAGAACTACCTCTACATGCAGGCGAGCACGCAGCTCGCCCAGTTCAGGCAGACGAGCCTGCAGCTCACCGGCCGGATCGCCGACCTCAGGTCCCAGCGCGCCACCTTCGACGACCGCCTCGCCCGCGACCTCGCCGACATGGACCGCAGCGCCGCCCAGCTGGAGCAGCAGCGGGCCGAGAGCGAGGCGCGCCGGGCGATCGAGGTGCGGGCGCCCGAGGCCGGGATCCTCACCTCGATCCGCGCCCAGGCCGGCCAGAGCGTCGGCGCGGGCGCCACGCTGCTCACCCTCCTGCCGAGCGAGGGGCGGCTGCAGGCGAACCTCTACGTCGATTCCGCCTCGATCGGCTTCATCGAGACGGGCGCGGCGGTGATGCTGCGCTACGCCGCCTTCCCGTTCCAGCGCTTCGGCCTCTACCGCGGCGTGGTGACGGAGGTGACCCGCGCCCCCCTCGAAGGGGGCGACGTGCCCGAGACCTCGGGCGTGCGGAAGGCGGGCGGCATCTACCGGGTGGTGGTGCGGCCCGAGGAGGACGGCGTGATGGCCTATGGCGAGCGGCGGCGGCTCGAGGCGGGTATGCGCGTCGAGGCGGACATCGCGCTGGAGAAGCGCCCGCTCTACCGCTGGCTCCTCGACCCGCTCTACCGGGTCAAGCGCAGCGTCGATCTCGTCACCGAGGGCGGCTGAGGCGTGGCCCTGCGCGACGCCCTCCAGTTCGGCTTCGGCCGGCGCCTGCCCGTGGTCCTGCAGGCGGAGGCGGCCGAGTGCGGCATGGCCTGCCTCGCCATGGTGCTCGGCCACCACGGGCACGCGATCGATCTCGGGGCGCTGCGCCGCCGCCACGCCCTCTCGCTCAAGGGCATGACCCTGCGCAACCTCATCGACCTCGCCGGCACGATGGGGCTCTCGACGCGGGCCCTGCGCGTCGAGCTCGCCGATCTCGGGCGCCTCAAGCTGCCCTGCATCCTGCACTGGGGCCTCAACCATTTCGTGGTCCTGGCCGAGGTGCGGGGCAGGGGCATCGTCGTGCACGATCCCGCCCGCGGGCGCCGCAGCCTGACCCTGGCGGAGGCCTCGCGCGAGTTCACGGGCGTCGCCCTCGAGGCGAGCCCGGCGCAGGGGTTCGTGCGCGCCGAGCCGCCGCCGGCCTTCCGCCTCGCGGACCTGTTCCGCAGCATCGGCGGCGTGCGCGGGGCGCTCGCGCGGATCCTCGCCCTGTCGCTCGGGATCGAGCTCGTCGCGATCCTGATGCCGATCGCCTCGCAGATCGTGATCGACGAGGTGATCGTGAACGCCGATCTCGACCTCCTGCTCGTGGTCGCGATCGGCGTCGTGCTCCTGCTCCTCGTCCAGCTGGCGCTGGCGGTCGCCCGCACCTGGGCGATCATGCTGGCGGGCTCGACGCTGAACTACCAATGGTCGGGCAGCCTGTTCGACCACCTCTCGCGCCTGCCCCTCGACTATTTCGAGAAGCGGCACGTGGGCGACGTGATCTCCCGCTTCGGCTCTCTCGCGTCGATCCAGAAGGGGCTCACCACCGACCTCGTCCAGGCGGTGCTCGACGGGATCATGTCGATCGGCATGCTGATCATGCTCGTCGTCTACGGGGGCTGGCTCGCCCTCGTCGCCCTCGTCTCGACGGCGCTGTCGACGGCGCTCAGGGCGGCGGCCTTCGCCGCCTACCGGGAGGGCACCGAGGAGGCGATCGTCGCCGAGGCGCGCCAGCAGACGCATTTCATCGAGACGGTGCGGGGCATGGCGAGCGTGAAGCTGCTCGGCCTGCGCGAGCGCCGCCGCAGCACCTGGATGAACCAGTTCGTCACGGCGCTGAATGCAAGGCTGCGCCTGCAGCGCCTCGACCTCGTCTTCGGCCGGGCGAACGAGCTGCTCTTCGGCGCCGACCGGCTGATCCTGCTGGTGCTCGGCGCCCGGGCCGTGATCGAGCAGTCGATGACGCTCGGCATGCTCGTCGCCTTCCTGACCTACCGGGACCAGTTCTCGCAGCGGGTCGGCAACCTCATCGAGTCGGGCTTCAAGCTGCGCATGCTCGACGTGCAGACGGACCGGCTCTCCGACATCGTGCTCGCCGAGCCCGAGGAGCAGCCCGGCGCGGCCCCGCCGGAGGTGGCCGCCCCCGCCCTCGGCGGCTCGCGGGCGGGCGCCATCGCCGTGCGCGGCCTCGCGCTCCGCTACGGCGCCGACGAGCCCTGGATCTTCCGCGGCCTCGGCTTCGAGGTGCCGGCGGGATCGAGCTTCGCCATCACCGGCCCCTCCGGCTGCGGCAAGACCACCATGATGAAGATCATGATGGGTCTGCTCGTGGCGACCGAGGGCAGCGTCGCGGTCGACGGGCGCGACATCCGCACGATCGGCCCCGCCGCCTACCGCCGCCGGATCGCGGGCGTGATGCAGAACGACGGGCTGTTCGCCGGCTCGATCGCCGAGAACATCTCCTGCTTCGACGAGCGGCCGGACCAGGGCTGGATCGAGGAATGCGCCGCCCGGGCCGCGATCCTCGCCGACATCCGCCGCACGCCGATGGGCTTCGAGACGCTCGTCGGCGACATGGGCTCGACGCTGTCGGGCGGTCAGAAGCAGCGGGTGATCCTCGCCCGCGCCCTCTACCGGCGGCCCGACATCCTGTTCCTGGACGAGGCGACGAGCCATCTCGACGAGCCGACGGAGGCCGCGATCGCCGCGGCGTTGCGCGACCTCGCCATGACGCGGGTCATCGTCGCCCACCGCCCCGCCACGATCGCCCATGCCGACCAGGTGCTCGGATTCGAGCCGCCCGAGCCGCCGCTGGCCGCGCTCCCGCGGGCGGCGGCGCGGGCGGCGGAATGAGGGGGGTTGGGGAGGCTCAGGCCTCCATCAGCACCTGCACGTGCGCGGCGACGGAATCGGCGAGCCCGGTCAGGTCGTAGCCGCCCTCCAGCAGGGAGACGACGCGGCCCTGGCACGAGCGCTCGGCCTCCTCCAGCACCTGCCGAGTCGCCCAGGCGAAATCGTCCGCCTCCAGCATCAGGTTCGCCAGCGGGTCGCGCCAATGCGCGTCGAAGCCCGCCGAGACGATGATCAGGTCCGGCCGGAACGCCTTGAGGCGCGGCAGGATGCGGCTCTCGAAGGCCTCGCGGAAGGTCTCGCCGTCGGAGCCGGGGCGGAGCGGCGCGTTCACGATGGTGCCGTGCTCGCCCTCCTCGGAGAGGGCGCCGCTGCCGGGATAGAGCGGCATCTGGTGGCTCGAACAGAACAGCACCGAGGGATCGTCCCAGAAGATGTCCTGGCTGCCGTTGCCGTGGTGGACGTCCCAGTCGACGATGGCCACGCGCTCGGCCCCGTGCGCGCTGCGCGCGTGGCGCGCCGCGATCGCCGCGTTGTTGAAGACGCAGAACCCCATGGCCCGGGTCTTCTCCGCATGGTGGCCGGGCGGGCGCATCGCCGAGAAGACGTTCTTGGCCGCCCCCGTCATCACCGCGTCGACGCCCTGCACACCCGCGCCCACGCCCCGCAGCACGCACTCCATCGTGCCCGGCGACAGGACGGTGTCGGAATCGATGCTGACGAGCCCCTCCGTCGGCGCCGCCGCCACGATCGCCTGCACCCAGGCCTCGGGATGGGCGAGGGCCACCGTGCCGAGGGAGGCCGGCTCGGGCGCGCGACGGTCGAGCCCGGCGAAGGCCTCCGCCTCAAGCGCCTTCTGCACCGCGCGCATCCGCTCGGGGCGCTCCGGGTGGCCGTGCGGCGTCCGGTGCTCGAGAGCGGCGGGATGGTGGAACAGGATGGTCATGCGGGCGCCCTCCGTTTATTGGCATTCCATATACCAGATTGGCGACGGGACGGCTACGAGGGTGTGGGCCGCCCCTGAGCCGCGGGGCCGCGCTGTCACATTCGGACGCAGACGACGCGGGAGTGGAGAGCCAGGGCTTGACGGCGGCAAGCGGCGCTGCCAAGTGGGGAGAAACAGGCTAACTCATTGAAAGTGCTGTAGATTTCAACAGTTCTAATCTAGCGGTCAAAGCGGTGCCGCAACTCGGATTTTCGATTTCCCGGGTTCGCGGCACCTTCCGATCCACCGGTCGGGCGGTCTGCCCGCACGGCCGTCCGTCACCTTGCGGCCCGTTCCGCATCCCGAGTCGCGGTCCCGAATGATCGTCTGTTCCTGCAACGTCCTGTCCGATGGTGCCGTGCGGTCCTGCCTCGGCCCGGGTCCGGGCTGCCCGCGGACGCCCGCGCAGGTCTATGCCTGCCTCGGATGCAGCCCGAAATGCGGGCGCTGCGCCCGCACGATCCGCTCGATCATGCAGAAGGCCCTTGATGAGGCCGCACATTCCTGTTCGCCCGCTTGCGCAAGCGCCTGCTCTTTGGTCAAGGTCCAAACAGCAGAGGAGGGGATCGCCGCCTGACACGCGCAGGACCGCCCCTCCCGGCTGACAAGTGCCTCAGGGAGACAGGCGGATGAAGGGCGACGCTAAGGTCATCGAGTACCTCAATCGCGGGTTGCGTAGCGAGCTGACGGCGGTCAGCCAGTACTGGCTCCATTTTCGCATGCTCAACGATTGGGGCTATGTCGAGCTGGCCAAGTACTGGCGCAAGGAATCGATCGAGGAGATGAATCACGCGGATCGCTTCGTCGACCGCATCCTCTTCCTCGAAGGCTTCCCCAATCTCCAGGAACTCGACCCGCTGCGGATCGGGCAGAACGTCCAGGAGATCATCGAGTGCGACCTCGCCGCGGAGAACGAGGCGCGGTCGCTCTACCTGGAGGCGGCGAAGTACTGCGACTCGATCAACGATCGGGTCTCGAAGATCCTGTTCGAGGATCTCGCCACCGACGAGGAGGGCCATATCGACTTCCTCGAGACGCAGCTTGAACTGATCAAGCAGATCGGCCTGCCGCTCTACGCGCAGCGCCATATCGGCGGCCTCGACAAGATCGAGCCCGAGGTCGACTAGCCCCGCACGCTCCGGACGGCGCACCGCGCGCCGGGCCGGGCCTGCTCGGACCATCGTGAGCAAAAACATGCGACGCCGTCCGGGCTGGATCCGGGCGGCGTTCTTTTTGGCGCGAAATGCTTTTGGTCGAACGGGGCGTCTTCACTGCTTTGAAATGGGCAATTAATCGAAACTATCTACATCTTGAGGAGAGAATAGCTTTTTATTGATGATGACTGATTGGACAGAGCGATGAGGTTGTCGATCAAGTCCGTCTTGATGTCGCTCTTCGGCGCGATGGCCTTGATGGCGGCGGCGCAGGGACTGTTCATCGTTCAGGAAACCGTGAAGATGCGCGGGCACCTCGATGAGATCGCGACGAACTGGCTGCCTTCCGTCGACATCGTCCACCGCATGAACACCATCACGTCGAGCTATCGGCTGCGGCAATACCGTCTGGCGACACTCGAGGCCGATGCCCGCTCGCTGTCGGAGGCGGCCGATCTCCTGGGCCGGCAGCTCACCCTTCTGGCCGATGCGCGAAAGGCCTACGAACCGATGATCGCCTCGCCGGAGGAGCGGGCGACCTACGAGACCTTCTCGACGTTCTGGGCGCACTACGTCGCCGTCACGGCGCCGATCCGGGCGGCCGCCGAGCGCGGGGATTCCGCCCGAGCCCTGGGCCTCCTCGTCGATCCCGAGGCGCGCAAGTCCTACGACACGTCCGGCGATCTCCTCGACAAGCTCGTCGAGATCAACCGCCGGGGGGCCGTGCAGGAATTGGCGGGCGGCGTCGCGAGCGCGACGCGCTCCGGGCGCGTGAGCCTCGCGAGCCTGATCCTGGCGAGCGGGCTCGCCCTCGGTGCCGCCGCCCTGTGCTTCTTCTGGATCGCCCGGCCGATCACCAGCATCACGGACGCCATGCGCGTCCTCGCGGAGGGGGACACGGGAGGGGCGATCCCCGGTGCGCGTCGCCGGGACGAGATCGGAGCGATGGCCGCGGCCGTTCAGGTGTTCAAGGACAACCTGATCCGCACCCGTCAGCTCGAAGAGGAGACGGCGCACGCCCGCGCCGATGCCGAGACGCAGCGCAAGGCGGTGATGCGTGACCTCGCCGACCGGTTCGAGCAGGCCGTCGGCGGGATCGTCGGCACGGTCTCCGGCTCGGCGGGCCAGCTGCAACGCACCGCGACGGGCATGACGGGCGCGGCGAGCGAGACGGCCGCCCAATCCGCGACGGTCGCCGCCGCGGCGGAGCAGGCCGGATCGAACGTCGCTACCGTGGCGGCGGCCGCCGAGGAGCTCGGCGCGTCGGTGGCGGAGATCGGCCGGCAGGTCGACGGCTCGTCGCAACTCGCCGCCTCCGCCGTCACGGAGGCGGACGCGACGAACACGCTCGTGCAGAACCTCGCCGAGACCGCTGCCCGCATCGGGGAGGTCGTGGCCCTGATCTCGACGATCGCGGATCAGACGAACCTGCTGGCGCTGAACGCGACGATCGAGGCGGCGCGCGCCGGGAAGGCGGGGCGCGGCTTCGCGGTGGTGGCCACCGAGGTCAAGGAACTCGCCGGCCAGACGGCGCGGGCCACCAGCGAGATCGAGCGCCAGATCGGCGCGATCCAGGCCGCGACGGCGCAGGCGGTCGGCGCGATCGGCGGCATCTCGGCCCGCATCCGCGAGATGAACGCGGTCGCCACCGCCATCGCGGCCGCGGTCGAGGAGCAGGGCGCGGCGACGCGGGAGATCGTGCGCAACGTCGGCCAGGCGGCCATCGGCACCGGGGAGGTCTCCGCCAACATCGCCGGGGTGGCGAGCGCGGCCGACGAGACCGGCGCGGCCGCCGCCCAGGTCCTCGCCTCCGCCTCCGACCTGACCGGGCAGGCCGCCACCCTCGACCGCGAGGTCAGGAGCTTCCTCGCCACGATCCGCGCCGCCTGACGGCCGCCGCCCTCGGGAGCCCCGTCCGGGGATTCCCGCCCTCCGCGTTCCCAGAGTTCGAGTTGCGTTCATGGCCGGAGGGTTGCGTTCGCGTCTGTGCGGCATGCTTCTCGCCGCAGCCCTGCCCCTCGGCGCGCCCGCCCGGGCGGCCGATCCGGTGCCGGGCCCGGCGGCCCTTGCCGCGGGCCTCGATGCCGGGCGCGCGGCCCTCAAAGAGCGGGGCGTCGAGATCGGCCTCACCTCGATCGGCGAGACGGTGGGAGCCCTGCGCGGCGGCCTGCGGCGGGGCGCCGTCTACGAGGGCCGGCTCGATGTCCAGCTCGATGCCGACCTCGAGACGCTCATGGGCTGGCAGGGGCTCCGATTCCACGCCAACGCCTACCAGATCCACGGCACCGGGCCGACGCGCTACCGCGTCGGGAGCCTCGCGCCCGTCAGCGGGATCGAGGCGCTGCCGGCGACGCGCCTGCACGAGCTCTGGCTGGAGCAGTCCTTCCTCGACCGGACGCTCAGCCTGCGGGCCGGCAACCTCGCCGCGGACGCGGAATTCCTGGTCAGCCCCTCGGCGACGCTGTTCGCGAACGGCACCTTCGGCTGGCCCGTGATCGCCGCGGCCAACCTGCCCTCGGGCGGCCCGGCCGCGCCGCTCGCGACCCCGGGCCTGCGGGTCCGGTGGGAGGCCGCGCCGAAGGCGAGCCTGATGCTCGGCCTGTTCAACGGCGACCCGGCCCATGCACGCGGGAACCGCCTCGCCCTCGATCCGCAGCGCCGCAACCCCGACGGGACGGATTTCAGCCTGCACGGATCACCTTTCCTGATCGTCGAGGCCGCGAAATCCTACAGCCTCGGCGGCCCGGGGCCGGAGCGGACGGGCGTCGTGAAGGTGGGCTTTTTCCACCATTTCGGCGCCTTCGACGATGTCCGGATCGACCGCGACGGCGTGCCGCTCGCAGCACCCTGGAGTTCCGGCCTGCCGGCCCGGCGACGGGGCGACGACGGCCTCTACGCGCTGATCGACCAGACGATCTTCCGGGAGGACGAGGCGAGCGACCGCGGCGCGGCCCTGTTCGCGCGCGTGGCCGCCTCGCCCTCGCCCGCGAGCCTCGTCAGCCTCTACGCGGATGCCGGCCTCGTCTATAAGGGCCTGCTGCCGGGCCGGCCCGACGACGTGGCCGGCCTCGGGCTCGCCCATACCCGCATCGCCCGGCGCGCCCGCCTCTCCGACTGGGACCGCGCCCTCTTTTCGGGGATGCCCCTGCCTGTCCGGCGCAGCGAGACGGCCGTGGAGCTGACCTATCAGGCGGTGGTCGCCCCCGGCTTCACCGTCCAGCCCAGCCTGCACTACATCGCCGCGCCCGGGGGCGGCGTCCGCAATCCGCTGCGGCCCGACCGCGCGCGGATCCGCGACAGCGTGGTGCTCGGCCTTCGCGCGACGGTTCAGTACTGACCGGCGGTGCGCGGGCGGCGGCCGTCACCGCGAGGCGCCTCCGCGGGCTCGGCGGTGCAGACGAAGCAGCTCAGGCGCTTGCGCGAGCCGGTCTGGACGACGGCGGCGGGCGAGTTCGCGGCCGAGGTCCTGCCGGAGGTCTCGGGCACGATCTGGGCCTGCGTCGGCGCGGCGCCGAGGACCGCGAGCGCGACGCCGGCGAGGGCGAGGGCGAGGGCGAGTCTCGCCATGGGACGCATGACTTTCATAACCCTGTCTCGTTACGGAAAACTAATGCTGGTCGCGGCTCGGCGTTGCAAGTCCCCGGCCCCCCTCGGCCAACAGCGTTTCCGGGGCCTGCGGCGGGTGGATGCGGGCCGAGATGCCGCGGTGGTTTTGAGGCGCCGGAGCGGGTAACACGCTCGTGACGCCCGCCATCAGCCCGACCCGCGAGACCCGTTGAGCAAGCTGCCCGCCCCGAAGTCGCTCCTCAATCCCGAGAGCCGCCCGGACGACGTCGACCAGTCGATCCGCCCCCTGAGCCTCGCCGAGTTCGTGGGTCAGCGGGCGGCGCGCGCCAACATGCAGATCTTCATCGAGGCCGCCCGCAAGACGGGCCAGGCCCTCGACCACGTGCTCTTCGTCGGCCCGCCCGGCCTCGGCAAGACGACGCTCGCGCAGATCGTGGCGCGGGAACTCGGCGTGAACTTCCGCTCGACCTCGGGCCCGGTCATCGCCAAGGCGGGCGACCTCGCCGCGCAGCTGACCAACCTCGAAGAGCGCGACGTGCTCTTCATCGACGAGATCCACCGCCTCAATCCGGCGGTGGAGGAGATCCTCTACCCCGCCATGGAGGATTACCAGCTCGACCTGATCATCGGCGAGGGTCCGGCCGCGCGCTCCGTGAAGATCGAGCTGCCGAAATTCACCCTCGTCGGCGCCACCACCCGCGCCGGCCTGCTGACGACCCCCCTGCGCGACCGGTTCGGCATCCCGATCCGGCTCGAATTCTACGACATCGACGAGCTGGAGCTGATCGTCAGCCGCGGCGCCCGGGTGCTCGGCCTCGGCATGTCGCCGGAGGGTGCCAACGAGATCGCCAAGCGCGCCCGCGGCACGCCCCGCATCGCGGGCCGCCTGCTGCGCCGGGTGCGCGATTTCGCGATCGTGGACGACGCGCCGATCGTGACGCGCGCGATCGCGGACCGCGCCCTCGAGATGCTCGACGTCGACCCGGTCGGGCTCGACGTGATGGACCGCAAGTATCTGACGATGATCGTCAATTCCTTCGGGGGCGGGCCGGTCGGCATCGAGACGATCGCGGCCGCCCTCTCGGAGCCCCGCGACGCGATCGAGGACATCATCGAGCCCTACCTGATCCAGAAGGGCTTCGTGCAGCGCACGCCGCGCGGGCGCGTGCTGACCCCCCACGCCTACCGCCACATGGGCTTCGCCGAGCCGCGCCGCGACCCGGCCACGCAGTTCGGTCTGTTCGCGGATGGTGGGGAGGATTGAGGGCACCCGTGGGCCGCGGTCTCAGCGGGGATCCCGGCCGCCGACCGACTGCGACGTCGCCGAGGTTTCCGACGCCTGACGTGAGGATGGTCGCGTGAGCGATTTCAGTTTCGAGGGCGCTCACGCGCTGCCGGTGCGCGTCTACTACGAGGACACCGACTTCTCGGGCTTCGTCTACCATGCGAGCTACCTGCGCTTCATGGAGCGCGGGCGCACGGAATTGCTGCGGAATCTCGCCGGCGACCAGTCGGACCTGCACCGCGACGCGGACGGCCTCGTCTTCGTGGTGCGGCGGATGGAGATCGACTACCTCAAGCCCGCTCGGATGGACGACGGCTTGACGGTGCTCACCGCCACCCGAGACTTGCGCGGCGCCTCCATGCATCTCGCGCAGGCCGTGCGCCGGGGCGACGAGACGCTGGTGCGCGCCGAGGTGGTGGTCGCCTGCGTGCGCGCCGGCCGGGCGATCCGCCTGCCCGATTCCCTCCGGCGCGCCCTCGCGCCGCCGGCCTGAGGCGCGGCCGGCAACCATTCCTTAACCCTGCCGCCCCCTTAACTCGTCCGGTCGAAGTGTTCGGGCGGGCGGCCCAAGCCTGGCCCTTACTTTCGACAGATTCGACGGCGATTCCCGTTGATATCGCTCGTGGATCTGAGCTGGGGCGGGCGGGCTGCGCCCGCGCCTCGGTGGCCCGGGGATTTGAGGAACTTGCCATGAACCCAGCCGATGCCATGCAGGCGGCGCAGGCCCCCGTCGCCGACATGACGCTGCTCGGCCTGTTCCTGCAGGCCCACTTCGTGGTCAAGCTGGTGATGCTGGGGCTCCTCGGCGCCTCGGTCTGGTGCTGGGCGATCATCGTCGACAAGACGCTCCTGTTCCGCCGCACCAAGGTGGAGATGGACGCGTTCGAGGACGCGTTCTGGTCGGGCCGCTCGCTCGAAGAGCTCTACCGCTCCTTCAACGACCGCCCGGCCACGGGGCTCGCCGCCCTCTTCGTCGCCGCGATGCGCGAGTGGAAGCGCTCCTTCGAGGGCTCCGGCCGGCAGATCCAGTCGCTCAACCAGCGCATCGACAAGGTGCTCGACGTCACCATCCAGCGGGAGGTCGAGCGCCTGGAATCGCGCCTCCTCTTCCTCGCCTCGATCGGCTCGGCCGGCCCCTATATCGGCCTGTTCGGCACGGTCTGGGGCATCATGACCGCCTTCACCTCGATCGCGGCCTCGAAGAACACCTCGCTCGCGGTCGTGGCGCCCGGCATCGCCGAGGCCCTGTTCGCCACCGCGATCGGCCTGTTCGCGGCGATCCCCGCCGTGCTCGCCTACAACAAGCTGCAGGCGAGCGTGGCGAAGTCGCAGTCGCGGCTCGAGGGCTTCGCCGACGAGTTCTCGGCAATCCTGTCCCGCCAGATCGACGAGCGCCTCTCGCTCGCCGCCTGATACCCCCGACATCCGAGGACGAGCAGCATGGGCATGGCCCACGGAGCGGCACAGGGCGGCAAGCGGCGGCGGCGCGGCCGGCGCACGGCCGCCATCAACGAGATCAACATGACGCCGTTCATCGACGTCGTGCTGGTGCTGCTGATCGTGTTCATGGTCGCCGCCCCCATGATGACGGTCGGCGTGCCCCTCGACCTGCCGCAATCGAAGGCGAGCCCGCTCAACTCCGACACCAAGCCCGTCACCCTGTCGATCCGCCAGAGCGGTCAGATCTTCCTCGGCGAGGATGAGCTGACCGACGAAGCCATCGTGCCGAAGCTGAGCGAGGTCTCGAAATCCGGCTTCGACGAGCGGGTCTTCGTGCGCGGCGACAAGCGGGTCGATTACGGCCGTGTGGCCCAGGTGATGGCGATCGTGACCGGCGGCGGCTTCAAGAAGGTCGCCCTCGTCACCGAGCCCGAGCAGAAGTAGCGGATCGACCGCCGTGGCGCTCACCTTCGACCGCAGCGAACCCGGGTTCTGGCTCTCGGCCGGCGTGCACGTGGCGCTGCTGACGCTTGCCCTCGTCGGCATCTCCGCCGAGGCTCTGCCCGAGGCGCAGGAGGGCGTGCCCGTCGAGGTCATCACCGAGAACCAGTTCTCCGAGATCACGAAGGGCGAGCGCAACGCCGAGAAGCCCCTCTCGGACGCCAAGCCCCGGGCCGACCGCAAGGCCGAGACCTTCGAGGAGCGCGAGCCCGAGAACGCCAAGGTCGACGCCCCGGCCGCTCCGACCCGCACCGCCGACATGAAGGTCGCGAGCGTCGACGAGGTGCCGCTGCGCATCGACGAGCCCGACCCGCAGGAGGTCGCGAAGGCCGCCAAGGCCGCGAAGGAGAAATCCGAGAAGGCGGCGCAGGAAAAGGCCGAGAAGGCCGCCCAGGAGAAGGCCGCGGCGGATGCCAAGGCCGCCGCCGAGGCGAAGGCCGCTGCAGAGGCGAAGAAGGCCGAGGCCAAGGCGGAGGCCAAGGCCAAAGCCGAAGCGAAGGCGGCCCAGGAGAAGGCCGAGACCGAGCGCCGCGAGCAGCTCGACAAGCTGATCGAGCGCCAGGAAGCGGAGGCCGCTGCCGCCGAGGCCAAGGCGAAGGCCGAGGCGAAGGCCAAGGCCAAGGCGGACGCCGAGGCGAAGGCCGTCGCGGAGGCGAAGAAGGCCGAGGCCAAGGCGAAGGCGGACGCCGAGGCGAAAGCCAAAGCGGAAGCCGCCAAGGCCGAGGCCGAACGCCAGAAGGAGATCGCCGAGGCGAAGGCCGAAGCGGAGGCCGAGGCGAAAGCCAAGGCGGAAGCCGCCAAGGCTGAGGCCGCCGCCAAGGCGAAAGCCAAGGCCGTGGCCGACGCGGACGCCAAGGCCAAGAAGCAGGCCGAGCTCGCCGACAAGTTCAACGCGGGCGACATCCGGCAGATGCTCGCCTCGAAGGTGCCCTCGCAATCGACCGGCGCGACGGGGCACGAGGTGCAGCGCACGGCCTCGCTCGGCGCCGCGACCGGCACGGCGCAGCGCCTGTCGCCCTCGCTCCGCGACGCCCTCGTGGGCATGCTGCAGCAGCAGATCGAGCGGTGCTACTCGGCCCCGCCGGGTGCCGCCCAGGGCGTCGTCCTGCCGATGCTCGACATCCGCCTGAACCAGAACGGCTCGCTCGCCGCCGAGCCCCGGATCATGCGCGGCGGTGCCAGCGCCGTCGACCAGTCGATCGCCCAGGCCGCGCTCCGCGCCGTTCGGCGCTGCGCGCCCTACAAGATCCCGGCCCAGTACGCGCCGTACTACAACGACTGGAAAGCCATCAACGCGGAGTTCGAGTTCTCGGCGGCCTGACGCCGCCGCCTAACCCCTCCCAGACAGCTCAGACGTTCCCGAAAAAAAGCGAAGCCCCATGCCTCATCGCCCGACGCCGCGGCGCCGCACCGTCGCCACGCTGCTCGCCGCCCTCGCGCTCGCCCTGTTCGGCGGCCTCTCGCCCGCTCTGGCCCAGCTGCAGCTGCGCATCGGCGGCGGCGCCTTCCAGCCGATGCCGATCGCGGTGACGGACTTCTCCGGCGATCCGAGCCTCGGCAGCCTCGTCTCGAGCGTGGTGACGAACAACCTGCGGCGCTCGGGCTATTTCGCGCCGCTGGAGAAGGCGCGCTTCCCCGAAGTCCCGTCCTTCGACGCGGCCCCGAGCTTCGAGAAGTGGCGGGCCACCGGCATCCAGGGCCTCGTGACGGGGCGCGTCTCCCGCGACGGGGGCGGCCGCCTCAAGGTCGAGTTCCGGCTCTGGGACGTGACGTCCGGCCAGCAGATGACGGGCCAGCAATACGCCACCGACCCGGCCAACGCCCGGCGGACCGGCCACCTCGTCTCGGACGCGGTCTACACCAAGATCACGGGGCTGGGCCCCTTCTTCGACAGCCGCATCGCCTTCGTGGACGAGTCGGGGCCGAAGGAGAACCGCCGCAAGCGCCTGATGGTGATGGACCAGGACGGGGCGAACGTGCGCGCGCTCACCACCGGCGAGACCTCGATCGTGGCGCCGCGCTACTCGCCGGCGACGCAGGACATCGCCTTCATGACGCAGCAGACCGGCCACCAGCCGCGCATCCAGGTCATCAACCTGGAGACGGGCACGCGGCAGGCGGTCGGCAATTTCGACTCGATGAGCGCGAGCCCGCGCTTCTCGCCGGACGGGCGCCGCCTCGTGCTCAGCGTCCAGCAGGGCGGCAACGCCGACATCGTGACCATGGACCTCGCCTCGAAGGCGCAGCGCCCGATCACCCAGGGCATGGCCATCGACACCTCGCCGACCTACTCGCCGGACGGCAGCCAGATCGTGTTCGAATCCGACCGCGGCGGCTCGCAGCAGATCTACGTGATGGGCGCGGACGGCGGAAACCCCCACCGCATCTCCTTCGGCGAGGGCTCGGCTTCCCAGCCGGCCTGGTCGCCGCGGGGCGACCTCATCGCCTTCACCCGCCAGCGCAAGGGCGGCTTCGCGATCTGCGTGATGAAGCCCGACGGCTCGGGCGAGCGGGTGCTGACGGAAGGCTTCCACAACGAGGGGCCGACCTTCGCGCCGAACGGCCAGTACGTATTGTTCTTCCGCGATCCGGGCGGCCAGGGCGGCGGCAAGCTCTACATGGTCGACATCACCGGCCGCGTGGAGCAGCCCGTGCCGACGCCCTCCTACGCCTCCGACCCGACCTGGTCGCCGCTGCTCTCGGGCAAGTGAAGGGTCGAGGGAGCGGGGAGCCGGCGCGGGTCAGAAGTCCAGCCGGTTCGTGACGGCGCCCGTGCCATAGCCGAGACAGACCGTGTCCCAGCGCGTCCCGACGCTCGACCCGTCGGCGAGCGTCTGGGGCGCGTCGCTCTCGAAATCGTCGGTCACCGAGCCCTCGACATTGTCGAAGGCGACCTTCGCGTCCTCGGTGTAGAAGCCGACCTTGCCCTCGCGATAGGGCCGCTCCGTGTCGGTGAAGCTCACGAGGCGGCGCCCGTCGAGCGTGACCGTCATCGTCGCATCGCTCATCCGGATCTCGAAGCGGCGGGCGACGCCGATCAGGAAGACCTTCGTGACGTCGGCAAGCGAGCGAGATCGGCGGCGTTGGGCGCGCGGCGAGGGCGGATCAGGATACGGCCGCGAGTTTGTCCGCCATGGATTGCGCCTTGTCCCGCCGGGTCGAGAAGATCAGCGTGAAGAAAGTGCGCTGGACGCCGAGCTCGGCCAGCCGCGCCTCGCAGCGCTCGGCGAGCGCGCAGATCTCGGCGAGTTCGCCCTCAATGTTCGTGCCGTTCGGATGCATCGTGGCGTCGAGCCCGCTCGCCTCGATGATGGCCTTGATTTCCTTCACGTAAGGGGAGACCGACGGTCCCACGCCCATCGGCACGATGCACAGGTCTGCGGCGACTTTCATTGGCTGGCTCCGGAGGCAGGTTTGCGGGGCGCGCGCGGCCGCGTCGGCGGATCCGAACGGCCGGCCCGACCGGAGACATGGCACGCGGCCGGCCCCGGCGCATCCTCGCCGGGGGCCTGCTTCCGCCCCTGGGGAATCTCGGCGGCCGGCGCTATCGTCTGCACCGGCACGGGCCGCGAGGGGAGGGGACGATGCAGAGCCTGATCGAGCATTACGGGCTGGCGATGGTCCTCCTCGCCGTCGCGGTGGGCATCGTGGTCGTCGCCCTGCAGAAGCCGACCCCGAAGTGACGGCGCCGGTCGCCTCAGGCGATCTGCGCGTCCTCGATGTCGAGCTGCGTGCCTCGACCGTCCAGCACGTCGACGATGCGCGCCTTCATCTCGGGGCACAGGCCGGGCACGCGCATGTGTACGGTGCTGCCCCGCGCGGTGCCGGTGACCCACATCCGGTAGCGCAGGCCTTCCGCGCGGAGCTGCGCCAGCAAGCGCTCGGAGGAATCCTGGATGATGACGTTGTTCAGCGTGATCAGCTTCTCGTCCATCGCGGACCCCGTCGATTAACCTGAGTTAACCCACAGGCCCGCGAAGGGTTGCGCCGGTCCCTCGCGAAGCGCCGGCTCCGGACGCTCACGCGCTGTTGGGGTGCGTCAACCGTCGCGATGGCCCGCGCTCACCGCCATGCCCGTCAGAGGGCGGCCTGCGAGGCGGCGCGGACCCGGCGCGTGGACTGGTCGACGGTCTCGGCCTCCCGCGCGATCGCCTCGAGACCTTCCGCGACGCCGCCCGCGCCCCTGGAGGCGGCCTGCATCGACTCCGACATCTCCCGGGTCACGGCGGATTGCTCCTCGACGGAGGCGGCGATGGCGGCCGCGATGTCGTCGAGCGTCCGGATCGTGTCCTGGATGGAGCCGATCGCCGCCACCGCCTCCTGCGTCGCGGATTGCGTCGCCTCGATCTGCTCGGCGATCTGATGCGTCGCCCGCGCGGTCTGATCCGCGAGCAGCTTGACCTCCTGCGCGACGACGGCGAAGCCCTGGCCGGCGCTCCCGGCACGCGCGGCCTCGATCGTCGCGTTGAGTGCCAGCAGGTTGGTCTGCCGTGCGATTCCCTCGATCAGGGCAATGATCGCGGTGATCCGACCCGCCTGATCGGTGAGGCCCGCCACGACGCGGCCGGTGCGATCCGCCTCCTGCACGGCCCGCCCCGAGATCTCGGATGCGTGCGCGACCCGCTGACCGATCTCGCCGACCGAGGCCGCCAGTTCCTCGGCGCCCGCGGCCACCGCGGCGACGTCCCGGGAGATTTGACGCGCTTGCCCGGAGGCGTCCCCGGTCCGGCGCATCACGCCGTGCACGGCCTCGCCGATGCCGGTCAGGTCGGCGTCGATCGTCTGCTGCGCCGCGGCGCGGCGCTGCCGCTCGCGGACCTGGGCGGTGACGTCGGTGGCGAACTTCACGACCTTGATCACGCGGCTGTCGGCATCGGTGATCGGGTTGTAGGTGGCCTGGATCCAGATCTCGCGGCCGCCCTTGCCCAGCCGCCTGTACTCGGCGGCCCGATACTCTCCGCGCGCGAGCGCCTGCCAGAAGGCGGCATAGGCGGTGGAACCCGCCTCGGCGTCGTCTACGAACAGGCGGTGATGGCGGTCCTGCACCTCGTCGAGCGCGTAGCCGGTCACGGCGAGGAAATTCGCATTCGCGGTGATCACCGTGCCGTCGGGCCGGAAGGCGATGACGGCGAGCGAGCGCTGCAGGGCGGAGATCTGGCCGGCCGTGTCGATCTCCCGCCGCTTCTGCTCCGTGATGTCCGTCGCGAACTTCACGATCCTGACCGGCCGTCCGTTCCGGCCGAGAATCGGGTTGTAGCTCGCCTGAATCCAGATCTCGCGCTGCCCCTTCGCGAAGCGCCGGAAAACGGCGCTCCGGGTCTCGCCCCGGCGCAGATCCTCCCAGAAGGTGCGATAGCCCGCACTGTCGCGCTCCTCCGGCGCGACGAACAGGCTGTGGTGGCGGCCGCGCAGATCCGCGAGCGTGTAGCCCATCACGTCGAGGAAGGCGGAATTGGCCGTCAGCACCGTGCCGTCGGGATCGAACTCGATCACTGCATGCGAGCGATCGATCGCCGCGAGTTGAGCACGGGCCTGTCCGGCACCGAAGGAAAGCATCCGTACGTCTCCGAAAGCGCAGAAGATCCGCAGCTCATGCCGTGCCGGCCACTTGGCCAGCCGCGGCATCCGCGGCGCAGGCCCCGATGATGGGGCAGCGGCGCTAACGGCATGTGCAGATCAGGCGCGAAAAAGACGCGCAGTGCCGCAATTTTCGTCCAGAACTCTACTTCAAGTTGTGCTTTGAATGTGCTGACGACACGAAATGATCACTTGATGACCATCGCGCGCATCCGGGTATCTCTGCGCGGGTTTCGGGGCTGCGGGTCCCCGTCGCCCCGCCGACCAGGATCGCGCGCTCGCTGCGGCCTCACTGCCCCGGATCCCGAGCCGGCGTCGCACCGGCTCGGCCTCGCTCACGAGGTCGACCACTCGCGCTTGACCTCGTCGGCCGGCCGGTCGAGGCGCACGGTGTTGCCGTCGATCGACTGCACGAAGTCGACCGGGATGAAATGGTGCAGGCCGCCGGCATCCGGATCCTTCCGTGTGAGCTTGATCTCGCCGTGCTCGACATGGTCGACCGTTCCGACATGGGCGCCGTCCGACCCGACCACGTCGGCGTGTTCCTTGATCTGCGAGACATCGACCATCGTTTCACTCCCTGTCCGTTCGCCAACGGAGAGGGCCCGCCGCGGTTCCTGTCCTATCTACCGGGCGGCTGATCGGAGGGGCTGTTGGGGAACCGCTACGGATTGGAGATCCGCACCGCGACGGCGGCGGACGCGGCCGGGCTCGCCGAATTGATGGGCGCAGCCGGGCACCCGGTGCCCGTGCACGCCCTGGCGGAGCGCCTCGACGCGATGCGCTACGGCCACGGAACGGCGCTTCTCGCCCTCGAATGGGGGCCACCGAGCGGGATCGTCGCGCTGCATTGGTATCCCGACCTGAAGCAGGCTTCGCCCGTCGCGCAGGTGACGATGCTTCTGGTCGGGCCGGAGGAGCGCCGCCGCGGCATCGGCCGGCAACTTCTGAAGGCGGCCTCGCAGGCGGCGCGGATGGCGGGTTGCGCCACGCTGCAGCTTCTGGCGGAGGCGGACCAGCCGGACCTGCGGGCGTTCTGCGCGGCGACCGGCTTCTCGGAGGGCGCGGGCTGCCTCGTGCGGCCCCTGCGCAAGAAGGGCTGAGCGGCGCCGGGCCGGGGGCGGCGCGACCCGGCAGGGCTTGCGCCCGGCGCATGAAAAAGGGCCGTCCCGGATGCGGGGCGGCCCGTGTCTCGCGTGCCGGCTCTCGCCGGGCGGTCGCCGGTTACTTGATCTTGGCTTCCTTGAAATCGACGTGCTTGCGCACGACGGGATCGTACTTCTTCATCGAGAGCTTCTCGGTCTGCGTGCGCGAGTTCTTCTTCGTGACGTAGAAGTAGCCGGTGTCGGCGGTGGAGACGAGCTTGATCTTGACGGTGACGGCCTTGGCCATGGCGCGGCGCTCCTGTGGATTGCGGCATTCCGCATGAGAGCGAAACGCAAAAGGGCCGGGGAAGCCCGGCCGAATACCGGCGCGTCCATGCCCGATCGGGCGCCGTCCGTCAAGGCGGGGCGGCCGGGCGCAGCCTCCAGAGCACGACCAGGGCGTAGGCGGCGAAGAGGCCGCAGAGGGACCACGCGAAGCCCTGCGGCGGCACGAGATCCATGCTGCCGCCGATGATCGGGGGGCCGAGCATCAGGCCGATATTGTAGAGCACGACGAAGGCCGCGTTGGCCCCCGCGAGCTCCGCGCCGCGGACGTTCGCCCCGAGATGGGCGAGGCCGACCGTGTAGAGCGTGCCGGCGATCCCGCCCCAGACGAAGAGCAAGGCGATCAGCGCCGGGACGGACGCCGAGGCGGCCGGGATGAGCGCGGCCCCGAGCCCGCCGCCGAGGGCGGAGATCAGCAGGACCTTGCGCCGGTCCATCCGGTCGGCGAGCCAGCCGAAGGGGATCTGGAACAGCACGTTGCCGAGCGAGATCACGCTGACGAGGCCGGCCGCGGCCTCGGCCTCAAGGCCGAGGCGCAGGCCGTAGAGGGGCAGGATCGCGAAGCCGCCCGTCTCCACCGCGCCGTAGACGAGGGCGGCGAGCGTCGCGGCGGGGGCGAGGCGCAGGTAGCCGAGGAGGCGCCGGCTCGGCGTCTCGTCGATGCGCGGCGACAGGCGGCGGGCGAGGAGGAGGGGCACGAGGCCGGCGAGGAACAGGGCGGACCCCGCGAGGTAGGGCCGGAACCCCTGCGTGCCGAGAAAGGCGAGCAGCGTCGGGCCGATCGCGAAGCCGAGCGCCAGCACCGTCGCGTAGATGCCCATCACGAGCCCGCGCCGCGCGGGCGGGGCCGCCTCGTTGATCCAGAACTCGGACAGCACGAACAGGATGCCCAGGCTCGCCGAGAACACGAAGCGCAAGGGGAACCACCACGCGATGTCCGGCACGATCCGGAAGGCGACGAGGCTCGCGGCACCGACGATGATCGCGATCATCAGGAGCCGCAGGACGCCGAGAGACCGGGCGAGCCGCGGCACGAAGGGCACTACGACGATGCTCGCGAGCCCCGCGACCGCGGTGTTCACGCCGATCAGCGTGCTCGACGCACCCATCCGCTCCATCTCGATCGAGAGGAGGGGAATCGACAGGCTGAGGCCGATCCCGACCACCGCGATGCAGATGATGGCCGCGCCGATGGCGGTCAGGCGGGTGCGGTCGGCGTCGAGGCTGGGACGTCTGTCGAGCATCGTGTCGTCGGCGCGCCCGGGAGGCGGCGATCCGGAGGGAGGGGCGGATGGGCGGGATGCGGGACCGGAGCGGCCCGGATGGCTCCGGACTCCTCAGAGCAGCGTCCGCACCCGCTTGCCGTGACGCATCGTGTGGAAGGGGATCGCCCGATGGGGCGCGAAATCGAGCTTCAGCTGCTCCTCGAGCTCGTCGAGGATCAGGGTGGTGATGAAGGGCAGGTCGAGCTTGCGCGCATCCGTCAGGCGTACCCAGGCGAGTTCGACGAGCTCCGCCGCCTCGCCGACGATGCCGGGCTCCTCCGCCGCCACGGACGCCCGGTCGACGGCGAAGAAGCGGGTGTCGAAGCGGCGCGGGCGTCCCGGCGGGGTGATGGCGCGGGCGACAAGGTTGAGGGCCTCGAGGTCCGGCATCACGCCGTGGCGGCCGAAGGCTTCCCAGGCTCCCTCGGGCACCCGCTCCGGCGGCCCGTATTCGCGGGTGCCGAGGAGAAGGCCCGTCTCCTCGTAGGTCTCCCGGATCGCGGCGAGCGCCAGCACGCGGCCGAGATGGCGCGGTGGCCGCGTGACGCGCGCCTCGAGCGCCGCCTCGTCGCGGGCGCCGAGCGCGCCGGCGACGGGCATGTGCCGGTCGCCCCCCTCGATGCGGCCTCCGGGAAACACGAACTTGCCCGGCATGAAGACGAGGCCGGGGTTGCGCCGGCCCATCAGAACCTTCGGGGCGCGCCCGCGCCTGTCGAGGACGATCAGCGTGGCCGCGTCGCGCGGGCGCAGCGCGGCCGCCTTGCGGGCGGGCTCAGGCCCGGCCGAGTCCGGCTCGCGCGTCGGGGGCTCGTTCGTCCGCTGGTCCAAAACGCGACTCCTCCGGCCCCTCGCTGCCCGCGCTCGGTAGCTTGGCGAAGCCGTGCATGCCAAGGGCATATTGCAGCCCGACGACCGCGCCCTTGACGGGCTGGAGCAGGGCGAGCGCCATCCCGAGCGTCGCCAGCGGCCAGAAGGTGAACTGGAACCAGAGTGGCACGTCGTAGCCCATCTCCAGCTCCAGGATCAGGTAGCCGACGACGTGGGCGACCAGGAAGATCACGACGTAGGGCGGCAGGTCGTCGGCGCGGTGGTGGTGCAGTTCCAGGCCGCACCGCTCGCATTCGGGCCGCACCTTGAGGAAGCGGCCGAAGATCCGGCCCTCCCCGCAATGCGGGCAGCGGCCGAGAAAGCCGCGGGCCATCGAGCGGATCAGGCCGGTGCGTGAGGCGGATGTCTGCGGAGGCGGGTGATCCATTCTGAAAACCTCAGCCGGCGGAGGGCTGGTGCGGGCCGGCCTCGTGCGGGACCCCTACCACAGGTTCGCTCCCACCACCGAAGGGTGATCGTCGCACCTGCAGCAGGCGGCCCCGAGAAGCGGGGTCCGAAATGTCAGCGCCGCGAGCCACGGTGCCGCGTCCCGCCCGTCTTGATGCCGGCGGGGCGCCCCCGCGGGCCCTGCTTGCGGCCGCGCATCGGGCCCTTGGCGCCGCCGCGGCCCGCGCTGCGCCCCTCCGAGAGCAGCTCGAAGCGCAGCGCGCCGGCCACGGCCGCGGCTTCCACGAGCTTCACCTCGACGCGGTCCCCGAGGCGGTAGGTCTCGCCGCTACGCTCGCCGACGAGGGCGTGGCGGGCCTCCTCGTGACGGTAATAGTCGGCGCCGATGGTCGAGACCGGCACGAAGCCGTCGGCCCCCGTCTCATCGAGCTTCACGAACAGGCCGGCGCGGGTCACGCCCGCGATCTGTCCGGCGAAGGTGGCGCCGACATGCGCGGCGAGATGGTGCGCGATGAGCCGGTCGATCGTCTCGCGCTCGGCCGCCATGGCGCGGCGCTCGGCCGCCGAGATCTGCTCGCCGATCTGGTTGAGTTCCCCGACCGACACGTCCGGCGAGATCCCGTCCTTGCCCAGCCGGCAGGCCGTGATCAGGGCGCGGTGGACGATGAGATCGGCGTAGCGCCGGATCGGCGAGGTGAAATGCGCGTAGCGGCGCAGGTTCAGCCCAAAATGACCCAGATTCTCCGCCGCGTAGACGGCCTGGGCCTGGCTCCTGAGCACCACCTCGTTGATGAAGGTCGCGTGCTCGGTCTCGGCCACCGCGCCGAGGATGCGGTTGAACAGGGCCGGGCGCAGCGCACCCTCCTTCGGAAGCTTGATGCCGACCGAGGCCAGGACCTCGCCGAGCGCGCGCATCTTCTCGAGCGCCGGCTCGTCGTGGACGCGGTAGACGAGGGGCTGGCGCGCGCTCTCCAGCGTCTCGGCCGCGGCGACGTTCGCCTGGATCATGAATTCCTCGATCAGCCGGTGGGCGTCGAGGCGCTCGGGCACGATCACCCGGTCGACTGCGCCCTCCGGCGTCAGCAGCACCTTGCGCTCGGGCAGATCGAGGGCGAGCGGGCCGCGCTTGTCGCGCGCCGTCCTCAGCGCCGCGTAGGCCGCCCAGAGCGGGCGCAGGATCCCGTCGAGGATCGGGCTCGTGCGCTCGTCCGGGTAGCCGTCGATCGCGGCCTGGGCCTGCGCGTAGGCGAGCTTGGCGCGCGAGCGCATCAGGATGCGGTGAAAGCTGTGGCCCCGCTTCGCCCCGTCCGCGTCGATGATGAGGCGCACGGCGAGCGCCGGCCGGTCCTCCCCCTCGCGGAGCGAGCAGAGGTCGTTCGAGATGCGCTCGGGCAGCATCGGCACGACCCGGTCGGGGAAGTAGACCGAGTTGCCGCGCAGGAGCGCCTCGCGGTCGAGGGCGCTGCCGGGCCGGACATAGGCCGCGACGTCCGCGATCGCGACCGTGATGCGGAAGCCGCCCGGATTGCCGGGATCGGGGTCGGCTTCCGCGAACACGGCGTCGTCGTGGTCCTTCGCGTCCGGCGGATCGATGGTGAGGAGGGGCAGGTCCCGCCAATCCTCGCGGCCCTTGAGCGACGCGGGCTCGACCGCGTCGGCCTCGGCCAGGGTCTCGGCCGCGAAGACGTGGGGAATGTTGTGCAGGTGAAGCGCGATGAGGCTCACCGCCTTCTCGGAGCCCAGCGAGCCCAGGCGCTCGCGCACCCGGCCGCGGGGCGGGCCGAAGCGGGTCTCGCGCTCGACGGTGGCGCTGACGAGATCGCCGTCGCGGGCCTCGCCCTCTTCGCCGGGCGGGATCAGGATCTCGCGCCCCTGCGCGCGCTTCTCGACGGGCTCGACGCGGCCGCCCTGCGCGCCGGCGCGGAAGACGCCGACGATCTCGGCCTTGTTCTTGCCGACCACCTTGATGACGCGGCCGGTGTAGCGCCCCGGCACGCCCGGCTCCGGCTCGACGCGGATCAGGGCGCGGTCGCCGATGCCCGGCATCGGGCGGTTCGGCTTCCGGCCGCCGCGGGGCGCCGTCAGCACGATCGTCGGCGGCTTGCCGGCCCCGGATTCCCAGTTGGCGGGCACCGCCAGGAACTCGCCGTCCCGGTCGCGTGAGCGGATGTCGGCGAGCACCACCGGCGGCAGGCGTCCGGCCGGAGCCAAGCCGCCGCGCCCGCGCTCGATCGCGCCCTCCTCCTCGATCGCGCGCAGCAATTTGCGCAGGGCGACCCGGTCCTGCCCCTTCAGGTTGAAGGCCAGCGCGATCTCGCGCTTTCCGACCTTGACCGCCGATGTTTCGATGAAGGCGAGGATCTGCTCGCGGGTGGGAAGCGGGGCGGGCCCCGTCTGAGGATCGGTACGTCTGGCCAAGAAGCGGGCTCGCGGCGGCGCCCCCTGCGGGGGCGGCGTCCTGAGGGGGGAGGGGCGTTTCGCCCGGTCCCCCCAACATGGTGTGACGCGCCGGTCCCGACAACGCCCGGTCGCGCGTCCTCAACAGGCCGCGCCGTCAGCCCGTCGCGGCGGATTTCCGGATGCGCTCCACGCCCTCGTCGATGTCGAAGCCGGGGGCTGCCAGCTCGTCCAGAGACAACGGGCTCTGAACGGGGAGGGTGAACGAGACCCGCCCCTCGCCCGGGCGCAGGTCCGGCGCCTCGGCCTCCTGCACGGCGAGGCTCCAGAGCCCGTCGATCTTCAACGCGGCGAGTCCCGCCGGCTTCGCCCGCAGGCTCGCCAGCGCCTGCGCCGCCTCCTCGCGCCAGAGGAGGCTCGCGCGGTCCTCCGACATGAGGGCCGCCTTCACGAGGTTCGCCAGAAGCGTGCGAACCGTCCGTCCCGTCCCGTCCTGACCCATCATGTGCCCGTCGCTGCCCGTTGTTGCGCTGCCGCCGGGGCAAGGGTGGTGCCAAGCGGCGCGGGGCTCAGTAGGGCGTGCCCGCCTCACGCCGCGCGCGCAGGGCCTCGGCGTACCACGTCAACTCGTCGAGGAACTTGCCGGCATTGCGGGCGAGCCGTTCCTCGGCGGGCCTGCCCTCCTCGTCGAGGGCCTTGTGGATCTGCGGGATCGGCAGCAGCGAGGGGATGCTCGGGGTGCCGAGCTCGGAGAGCATCGCCCGAAGCTGCATCGCGGCGCGCACGCCGCCGAAGCCGCCGGCCGAGTAGCAGCAGATCGCCGAGGGGCGCCAGAAATACTCCTCGAGGAAGTGGTCGAGGGTGTTCGAGAGGGCGGGCGGGATCGAGTGGTTGTACTCGGCCGAGACGATCACGAAGGCGTCGGCCCGCCGCAGGAGCCCCGCCAGATCCTCCAAAACCTTCGGCGCCTCGCCCTTCGGGTATTCCTTGTACATCCGGTCGAGGAGCGGCAGCTTCAGCTCGGCCGGGTCGACGAGGGGCGCCTCGTGCCCCCGCGCCTCCAGCGCCCGGGTGACGAAGCGGGCGGCGCGAATGCCCTGCCGGTCCGAGCGGACCGAGCCGAGGATCACGGGGCAGAGGAGGGACATCGCGGCCTCGCTGGATTCGGGAGCCAAGCGGCATCATGGCGCGCGGTCGGGTGCCGGGCAATGCGGCCCGCCCAGGACAAGCGTTCGAGCACGTGCTGGAACATGATGCGGACACCCGCTCCGCCGCCGAAATCGAGATCGGATTCCGAATTGTGCCAAAGCTGGCCAAGTTCTGCGTCCGAGACGCTGCGTTGTGTTGCTGCTGTCAAGAAAACGCGCAGTCGTTCTCGTTCGTCTTTATCAAGGTGTCTCAATAAAAAATCATGCATTCCCTCTTCTGTATCAGCAAAATATTGATATCTTGGAAAAATACAAAGGAAATTTATTGAATTCCGGAGTAGATTTCACTTTATCAAGGTCCATCGTTGTAATATATGCAGCTTGCGCGCGGTAAACACGCGAAGATTGTGCATCGCGAACGATGTAGACGCCAGCGCCGTATTCTCGCGGATATAAGGAGACGCATCCGAGGGTCTATAAGCGTCTCGACCCGTCCGGTGCGGATCCTCCTTTCAGCCAGCGGCCGACCTGCCACAGAAGCTGTGGCTTGAGATCGTGCCCCCCACGCCGCAGCGCGTGGTCGGCTCCGGGCACGATGAGCACGGACACGTCGTTCCGCCCCTCCGCAGCCATCGCCTCCTGCAGGTGTCGCGCGGATTCGACCGGAACGCTCTCGTCCTCCGCGCCGAACAGCACCAGGATCGGCATCCGCGCCCGCCTGTAGAGGGGAAGCGGATCGACGTCGAGGAACGATGACCAGTAGGCGTGGCTGTGCCCGAACACCGTCCTGCTGATCGACGCGGGATCGGCCGCGACCTCGGCGAAGGCGGCCTCGACGTCGATGGGGAGGGTGCCCCGCCGGGCGAGTAGGCGCAGGCTCTCGCGCAGGGGCATTCCGCCGCTGCCGACCACCACCACCCGATGAACGGTCTTCGCGCCGACCTCCGCCGCGAGCGCTACGGCGATGCCACCGCCCTCGGACACGCCGAAGAGCGTGACCGGCCCCGCCTGTGCTCCCTGCTTCAGCCATGCGAGGGCGGCGCGGTTGCGGGCCAGGATGGCTGGAGCCGTCGAGGCGCGATGAAAGGCATCCGAGCACAGGAGGCCGAGGTCGCTGTCCGCCACGCCGGGCTTCTGGACGGCATAGACCGTGTAGGATGTCTCGATGCCGAAGAAGTAGGGGCCGAGGAAGTGCTTGAGGCTCGTGCAGCCCGAGCCGCCGATGAACAGCATGCGTCCGGTCGTGGCGGAGGGCGCCGCCGATCCGAGGCGCACGCTGAACAGCGTCAGTTCGGTGCCGTCCGGAGCCGCAACCCTGATCTGGTCAGGTGGATGACCGGCGCTGGCGACGCGGTAGGTCATACCGGTCACCGCGGAGCAGGCCGCAGCGAGCGCGGCAACGATCAGCACGCCGAGAGCATCCGCCATCCTGCGACGACGCGATCGTGATGGCCGCACCGCTCCCGCTCCCAATATTGGTGCGAACGCGGCCTCGCCTCATCGGACGGCCGCTCAAACCATCGCAGAATATGGGACGAGACACCGATGATCAATCCGGAATAGAGTAACTATTCCTAGAACGCGCGGCGCCGGGGACTCTCACGAGTCTCCGGCGCCGGGCTTCCTGATCTGCAAGGCGCCGGGCCGCGCATCGCAGCCCGGCCTCGCCTCAGAGCGAGTAGTACTGCACGAACTCGATCGGGTGCGGGGTCATCTCGTAGCGCAGCACCTCGGTCATCTTCAGCTCGATGAAGGAGTCGATCTGATCGTCCGTGAAGACGTTGCCGGCCTTGAGGAAGGCGCGGTCCTTGTCGAGGTTCTGCAGGGCCTCACGCAGCGAGCCGCAGACGGTCGGGATCTTCTTCAACTCGCGCGGGGGCAGGTCGTAGAGGTCCTTGTCCATGGCCGGACCCGGATCGATCTTGTTGATGATGCCGTCGAGGCCGGCCATCAGCAGGGCCGCGAAGGCGAGGTAGGGGTTCGCCATCGGGTCGGGGAAGCGGACCTCGACGCGCTTGGCCTTCGGCGAGGTCGTCCACGGGATGCGGCAGGAGGCGGACCGGTTGCGGGCCGAGTAGGCCAGCAGCACGGGCGCCTCGTAGCCCGGCACGAGGCGCTTGTAGGAGTTCGTGGACGGGTTGGTGAAGGCGTTGAGCGCCTTGGCGTGCTTGATGATGCCGCCGATGTACCAGAGGCATTCCTGGGAGAGATCGGCGTATTTGTCGCCCGCGAAGAGCGGCTTGCCGTTCTTCCAGATCGACTGGTGCACGTGCATGCCCGAGCCGTTGTCGCCGTAGACGGGCTTCGGCATGAAGGTCGCGGTCTTGCCGTAGCTCTGCGCCACGTTGTGGATGCAGTACTTGTAGATCTGCATGTGGTCGGCGAGCAGCGTCAGCGTGTCGAACTTCATGCCGAGCTCGTGCTGGGCGCTCGCCACCTCGTGGTGGTGCTTCTCGACCTTGACGCCCATCGACTGCATGGCGGCCAGCATCTCGCCGCGCATGTCCTGCGCCGAATCCTGCGGCGGCACGGGGAAGTAGCCGCCCTTCATCTGCACGCGGTGGCCGAGATTGCCGCCCTCGTACTCGGTGAAGCCGTTGATCGGCAGTTCCGTCGAGTCGAGCTTGAAGCCGGTCTGGTAGGGGTCGGCGGCGAACTTCACGTCGTCGAACACGAAGAACTCGGCTTCCGGGCCGACATAGATCGTGTCGCCGATGCCGGACGATTTCAGGAACGCCTCGGCGAGCTTGGCCGTGCCGCGCGGGTCGCGGGAATAGGGAGCGCCCGTCGAGGGCTCGAGCACGTCGCAGACGATCGACATGGTCGAGGCCGAGAAGAACGGGTCCATGCAGGCGGTGGCGGGATCGGGCATCAGCAGCATGTCGGACTCGTTGATCGCCTTCCAGCCGGCGATCGAGGAGCCGTCGAACATCGTGCCCTCGGAGAAGATCTCCTCGTCGACGAGGGAGACGTCGAAGGTGACGTGCTGCCACTTGCCGCGCGGGTCGGTGAAGCGGAAATCGACGTACTTGACGTCGTTGTCCTTGATCTCCTTCAGGACTTCGGTCGCTGTCTTTGCCATCCCGGGTGTTCTCCTCATCTGGCGGCACGTAGCCGTGGTTGTTCCGCGGACCGAGTACAGGCCGCGGTTCTTTTGATTCCGTCAGGCTCTTGGGAGTACAGCGGCCGCCCGGTCCGGCGCTAGATGGCGTCGGCGCCCGTCTCGCCGGTGCGGATGCGGATCGCCTCTTCGATGGTGGACACGAAGATCTTGCCGTCGCCGATGCGGCCGGTCTGGGCCGACTTGCGGATCGCCTCGACGGCGCCCTCGACCATAGCGTCGGCGAGCACGATCTCCAGCTTCACCTTGGGCAGGAAGTCGACCACGTATTCCGCCCCGCGGTAGAGTTCGGTGTGGCCCTTCTGACGGCCGAAACCCTTCGCCTCGATCACGGTGATGCCCTGGAGGCCGACCTCCTGGAGAGCCTCCTTCACCTCGTCGAGCTTGAAGGGCTTGATGATCGCTTCGATCTTCTTCATGCCGAACGGGCCTGACCTGTGCTGCACTGAGCCGTTTTCTAACATCCCGGTCCGGGCTCCGCCACGCCGATTTCTCGGGGAAGACGCCGAAACTGCCTCGTCAATGTGCATCATCTGCACATCGTTTAGGCATTTTCCGGTCAGGGAGTCTTAATCGGGGCAGGGCATGTCCGGCCTTCGGGCAGTTCGACGGAGGCGGCGATGGGACGGGGACGGCTGCTCACGGTTGAGGCGATGCGGCGGGTCGATGCCGCGGCGATCGCTGCGGGCACGCCCGGCATCGCGCTGATGCGCGCGGCCGGCGCCGCGGTGGCGGAGCGCGCCCGCTCCCTCCTGCCGGAGGGCGGCTCGGTCCTCGTGCTCTGCGGGCCGGGCAACAACGGCGGCGACGGCTTCGTCGCGGCACGCATCCTCGCGGAGGCGGGACACCCGGTCGAGATCCGCCTGCTCGGGCAGCGCGCCGCGCTCTCGGGCGACGCGGCACTCGCGGCCGCCGAATGGCGGGGAGACCTGACCGAAGGCATCGGCGGGGACGACCTCGCCCGGTTCGGTCTCGTGATCGACGCGCTCTTCGGCGCCGGGCTCTCGCGCGATCTCGACGGCGAGGCCCGCGGCCTCGTGGAACGTGTGAACGCGGCGGGCCGGCCGGTGCTCGCGGTGGACGTGCCAAGCGGCATCGACGGGAATACAGGCGCGGTGCGCGGCGCCGCGATCCGCGCCCGCGAGACCGTCACCTTCGTCGCCCTGAAGCCCGGGCACCTGCTCCTGCCGGGCCGTGCCCATTGCGGGGTGCTCCACGTCGCCGAGATCGGGACGGGCGCGGCGGCCCTGGCCGAGGGGTTCGCGGCCTGCGAGCCGCCTCTCCACGCCAACGGGCCGGACCTCTGGGGCGCGGCCTTCCCGCGCCACGAAGCGGAGAGCCACAAGTACACGCGGGGTCACGCCCTCGTCCTGTCGGGGCCGGCCTATCGCACGGGGGCGGCGCGCCTCGCCGCGCGCGGGGCGCTGCGGGTCGGGGCCGGCCTCGTCACCCTGGCCTCGCCCGCGTCGGCGCTTGCCGAGAACGCGGCCCACCTCACCGCGATCATGCTGCGCGCCTGCGAGAGCGCGGACGATCTCGACGACCTCCTCGTGGACGAGCGCCTCAACGTGGTGCTCGCCGGACCCGGCCTCGGCATGGGCCAGCCCACCCGCGACCTCGTCGCGGTGGCCGCCTCGGCCGGCCGCGCCCTCGTCCTCGATGCCGACGCGCTGACGAGCTTCAAGGGCGAGGCGGCGGCGCTGGCCCGCCACCTCGCCGAGGGCGGCGCGACGGCCGTCCTGACGCCCCATGCCGGCGAGTTCGCACGGCTCTTCGGCGGCACGCACGCGGTGGAGGAGGGGCTCGGCAAGGTGGAGCGCGCCCGACGGGCGGCGGCCCTCTCGGGCGCCGTCGTCGTGCTCAAGGGCGCCGACACGGTGATCGCGGATCCCGACGGGCGCGCCGCCATCAACGACCACGGCACGCCGCATCTCGGCACGGCGGGCTCGGGCGACGTGCTCGCCGGGCTGATCGCCGGCCTCCTGGCGCAGGGCATGCCGCCCTTCGAGGCCGCGTCGGCCGGAGTCTGGATCCACGGGGATGCCGGGTGCCGCCACGGCCCGGGCCTGATCGCGGAGGACCTGCCCGAAGGGATGCCGCGGGTGCTCGGGGCTTTGGAAGCCCGGCTCAGGTGACCTCGAAAGAGGTCCAGAGCCCGGTGTCGAAGCGCTCCAGGACCGTCGAGCTGAGCAGCCAGCGGCCCGGGTTGTCGGCGAGGAAGGCGATGCGGGCGGTGCGGCCCTCGAGGAGCTGGAACGTGTCGAGCCAGTAGGGCTCCCAGCCGTCGTCGAGGGGGTGGAGCAGGCGGAAGGCGTGGCCGTGCAGGTGCAGCGCCTGCGGGAAGGCCGTGTCGTTCTTGATCGCCAGCACCACCACCTGGCCGCGCTTGACCGAGAAGAGCGGCGCGACGCCGGCCATGCCGTTGGCGCCGTTGACGGCCCAGATCCGGGCCGGGTCGCCCTTGAAGACGGGCTCGGCGTCCGGCTTCTCCTTGTCGAGGGTGGCGCCCCCCGTGATCGTGATGTCGCGGCGCACCGCGTTCTGCAGCTTGACCTCGGCGGGCAGGAGCTTGTTGTCGCCGATCGGCGCGATGGGCGGGGGCTTCTCGGTGACCGGCTCGCCCTCCGCGACGAGGTTCGCGAGGACGAGGCCGCCGCCGACGAGGGCCGTGACGCTGCCCTTGGCCCCTGCTTCCCCGGGCATGTCGAGGAGGAGGTCGTAGCGGGTGCCCGGCGGGAAGGGGAGGGTGGCGCGCAGGGGCTCGAACGTGTCGGTCGGCTGCCCGTCCACCGCCGCGACGTAGACCTTCACCCCGTCAAAGCGGATGCGGGTCGCCCGGGCGTTGCAGGCATTGCCGAGGCGCAGGCGCAGGCGCGATCCGGGGCGTTCAGCGATCACCTCCGGGACAGGTCGGCCGTTGATCGCGATCATGTTGCCGAGCCGCCCGTTCGAGGCCGCGAACAGGGTCTGGCCGAAGGGCAGGAGGCTCGCATCGTCCTGCAGGCGCCAGTCCTGCATCAGCAGCGGCAGGTCGCGCTCGACGGCGGGCGGGGCCTTCTCCTCGACGACGAGGAAGCCCGCGATCCCGCGGCCGGACGGCTCGCTCGAGCCGCCGACGACGAGGGGGCGGATCAGGAAGGTGCCGGCATCGGGCGGCGTGAAGACGTAGGTGAAGCTCGCCCCCGGCTGGATCGGCGGCTGCGTCACGCCGCCGACGCCGTCCATCGGGTTCTGGTTGCGCACGCCGTGCCAGTGCAGCGAGAGCGGGCGCTCGGTCCGGTTCTCGACCTTGAGCCGGACCGTCTCGCCGAGCTTCACCCGCAGCGCCGGCGGCACGCCCTTGCCGTCGAGGCACCAGACCTGCGTCTCGGGCGCGGGCTCCGGGCGGAGGCGGACCTTCGCCGCCTCCGCCGGCAGCGGCCGTGCCTCGGGCTGCGGCCGCGCTTCGGGCTGCGGGCCGGCGGGCGCGGAATCGGGCTTCGAGCCCTGCGCCGCCGCGGCCCCGGGCATCAGGCCGAGGAGGGCGGCGCCGCCGAGGAGGGAGCGGCGCGAGGGGCGGCCGGGCGAATCGGCGGCCGAGGCGGGGGCGGCTTCGGGCGCGAAATCGTCTTGCGGCATGGCTCCTCGGGCGGATCGGGGGCGTGTGGGAGGGCGCGGGCGGACGGCCGCTTGTAGCGGCGCCACCCGGCCGAGGCTACTGCCCGTGCCTCGCCGTGCCTCGCCGCGCCTGTGCCCCCGGAGGGGCTGAAGTTTTTTGCTGCGGCCCCGGCCCCGCATGCTATAGAGCCGCCCTCCGGCGGCCGGAAGCGCGCCGGGTGACGGCGCTCGCGGGCGTGGCGGAACTGGTAGACGCGCTGGATTTAGGTTCCAGTGTCGCAAGACGTGGGGGTTCGAGCCCCTCCGCCCGCACCAGTGCCGCCGACGGGAACGGAATGGCTCCCCCATCGGAAGGCCGGCCCGCCCAGCCGCTCTGAGCCGGCCGGCGATCGGGCCTTCGGGCCGGCCCAAGCGCGCTTCCCCGCACCGGCCCACGGGACCGCCGCGAGGCCGGTCCGCGCGGGCCTTCGCAGTTTTTGACGACACGGACTTGAGAGCGGAAACACGACGATGCAGGTGACCGAGACACACTCCGAGGGGCTGAAGCGCGAGTTTCAGGTGCTCCTCGCCGCCCAGGAGCTCGAGGATCGCCTGACGAACGAGCTCTCCGGCCTGAAGGACAAGGTGCAGCTCAAGGGCTTCCGGCCCGGCAAGGTGCCGGTGGCGCACCTGCGCAAGGTCTACGGCCGCTCCGTGATGGCCGACGTGCTGCAGAACGCCGTCAACGAGGCCAACCAGAAGATCGTCGCGGATAACGGCCTGAAGCTCGCGCTCGAGCCCCGCGTCGAGTTCCCCGAGGACAAGGCGGTGGTCGACAAGGCCCTCGACGCCAAGGCCGACCTCGCCTTCAAGGTCGCGGTCGAGGTGCTGCCGAGCTTCGAACTCGCCGACCTCTCGGACGTGAGCCTCAAGAAGCTCGTGGCCAAGCCCTCGGATGCCGAGATCGACGAGGCCCTGCAGCGCATGGCCGGCCAGAACCGGCCCTTCGCCGAGAAGGAGGAGGGCGCCGAGGCCCAGAACGGCGACCGCGTCACCATCGACTTCGTGGGCCGCATCGACGGCACCGAGTTCGAGGGCGGCAAGGGCGAGGGCATCGACCTCGAGCTCGGCTCGGGCAGCTTCATCCCGGGCTTCGAGGACCAGCTCGTCGGCGCCAAGGTCGGCGAGAGCCGCCTCGTCAAGACGACCTTCCCGGAGGCCTACGGCGCCGAGCAGCTCGCCGGCAAGGACGCCGAGTTCGACGTGACGGTGCAGAAGATCCAGGCGCCCGGCGAGGCCAAGGTCGACGACGAGTTCGCCAAGGGCCTCGGCCTCGAATCGCTGGAGAAGCTGCGCGAGGCCGTCTCCAACGCGATCGGCGGCGACTACGAGGCGGCCTCGCGCCGCAAGCTCAAGAAGGAGCTCCTCGACGCGCTGGACGGCAAGTACGCCTTCGACCTGCCCCCGAGCCTCGTCCACCAGGAGTTCGCCTCCGTCTGGGCGCAGGTCGAGCAGGACCTGAAGACCCGCGGCAAAACCTTCGCGGACGAGGACACCACGGAGGAGAAGGCGCAGGCCGAGTACCGCAAGATCGCCGAGCGCCGCGTTCGCCTCGGGCTGGTGCTTGCGCAGGTCGGCGAGAGCGCCGATATCAAGGTCTCCGACGAGGAGGTGAACCAGGCCCTCATCGCCCGGGTCCGGCAGTTCCCGGGCCAGGAGCAGCAGGTCTGGGACTTCTACCGCAAGAACGCGCAGGCGCTCGCCGAGCTCCGGGCGCCGCTGTTCGAGGAGAAGGTGGTTGACCACGTCCTCGCGCAGGTCAAACTGGTCGAGGAGCCCGTCTCGAAAGAGGCGCTGTTCTCCGACGAGGACGGTGAGCCCGAGGCCGACGAGAAGCCGGCCACCGACCAGAAGGCCGAGTGAGCCGCCTCTCCTTCAAGGGACGGCGGCCACCGGTGAGGCGGCGTTAAGCGCCGCCGGTGTTCGCTGAATTTCGCCCGGCCAAGCCTGATTCGCTCGGCCGGGCCCCTTGAAGCCCTGGGGCACGATGATGAGAGATCCGGTCGATTATTATAACAGCGCGCTCGTGCCCATGGTGGTCGAGCAGTCGAGCCGCGGCGAGCGCGCCTTCGACATCTACTCGCGCCTGCTACGCGAGCGGATCATCTTCCTCACCGGCCCGGTCGAGGATTACGGCGCGTCGCTCATCGTCGCGCAGCTCCTGTTCCTCGAGGCCGAGAACCCGAAGAAGGAAATCTCCTTCTACATCAACTCGCCCGGCGGCGTGGTGACCTCGGGCCTGTCGATCTACGACACGATGCAGTTCATCCGCTGCCCGGTGACGACGCTCTGCGTCGGCCAGGCCGCCTCGATGGGCTCGCTGCTGCTGACCGCCGGCGAGCCCGGCCATCGCTTCGCGCTGCCCAACGCCCGCATCATGGTCCACCAGCCCTCCGGCGGCTTCCAGGGCCAGGCCACCGACATCCTGATCCACGCGCGCGAGATCGAGGCCCTCAAGAAGCGCCTCAACGAGATCTACGTGAAGCACACGGGCCGGGATTACGACACGATCCACCAGGCGCTCGAGCGCGACAATTTCATGACCGCGGACGCCGCCAAGGAGTTCGGCCTCATCGACGAGGTCATCCAGAAGCGGCCCGAGCCGGCGGCGGCCTGAGGCGTCCGGCCGGGGTAGCTCCGATGCGCCCCGGCCACACCCCGCCCTCCATGCGTCGAAACGGAGGGGTGGGGCGTTGATAGACCGGCTTGATCGCGGGGCGGCCGCGTGTTTGCATCGCGATTCTGGCCAGTCGGCTCGGCAGAAGCGCGCAGGTGACTGTTTCTTTAGGCGGATGTCCTTACGTTTGAACGATGCGCGTGCGCCCCTGGCTGGCACCGCGCGCATGAATCGGAGACCGATATGAGCAAGACTGGCGGCAACGACTCGAAGAGCACGCTGTACTGCTCGTTTTGCGGCAAGAGCCAGCACGAGGTCCGCAAGCTGATCGCGGGCCCGACGGTGTTCATCTGCGACGAGTGCGTCGAGCTGTGCATGGACATCATCCGCGAGGAGTCGAAATCCTCCCTGGTGAAGTCGCGCGACGGCGTGCCCACCCCGAAGGAGATCCGGCGCGTCCTCGACGACTACGTCATCGGCCAGGACTTCGCCAAGAAGGTCCTCTCGGTGGCGGTGCACAACCACTACAAGCGCCTCGCCCACGCCTCGAAGCACAACGACGTCGAGCTGGCGAAGTCCAACATCATGCTGATCGGCCCGACGGGCTCGGGCAAGACGCTGCTCGCGCAGACGCTCGCCCGCATCCTCGACGTGCCCTTCACGATGGCGGACGCGACGACCCTCACGGAAGCGGGCTACGTCGGCGAGGACGTCGAGAACATCATCCTCAAGCTGCTCCAGGCCTCCGACTACAACGTCGAGCGGGCGCAGCGCGGCATCGTCTACATCGACGAGATCGACAAGATCTCCCGCAAGTCGGACAACCCCTCGATCACCCGCGACGTCTCGGGCGAGGGCGTGCAGCAGGCGCTCCTGAAGATCATGGAGGGCACCGTCGCCTCCGTGCCTCCGCAGGGCGGCCGCAAGCACCCGCAGCAGGAGTTCCTGCAGGTCGACACCACGAACATCCTGTTCATCTGCGGCGGCGCCTTCGCGGGGCTGGAGCGGATCATCTCCCAACGCGGCAAGGGCACCTCGATCGGCTTCGGCGCGAGCGTGCAGGCCCCCGACGACCGCCGCACCGGCGAGATCTTCCGCTCGGTGGAGCCCGAGGATCTCCTGAAATTCGGCCTCATCCCCGAATTCGTCGGCCGCCTGCCGGTGCTGGCGACGCTGGAGGACCTCGACGAGGCCGCCCTGAAGCGGATCCTGCAGGAGCCGAAGAACGCGCTCGTCAAGCAGTACCAGCGCCTGTTCGAGATGGAGAACGTCGACCTCACCTTCCAGGAGGAGGCCCTCTCCCTCGTCGCCCGCAAGGCGATCGAGCGGAAGACCGGCGCCCGCGGCCTGCGCTCCATCCTGGAGACGATCCTCCTCGACACGATGTACGACCTGCCGGGTCTCGACTCGGTGGAGCAGGTCGTGATCGGTCCGGAGGTGGTCGAGGGCAAGTCGCGCCCGCTCTTCATCCACGGTGACCGCAACAAGGACGCGCCCGCCAGCGTGAGTGCGTGAGCGCACGTTTGAAACTGCGCTAAGTCGCTGGTCGGGCATGCGGAATTCGCAGGGCCCGGCCGGCACGAGGGCCCCGGGGCGCCGCTTGAAACAGGCGCTTCCGAGGACCAATTGAGGGACAGCGCAGTGGCCGTACGCTCCCTTCGAGGTGCGGTGCCGCGCCACCAGCCGCAAAGTCCCCAGACATTTCCGACCCTCGCGGCCCGGTCGGCCCCTGGCAGGATGCTTGCTCCTGACGACGGAGGAGCGACTGCCCGGCGTCCATGATGAGGAAGTCAGCCATGACTCAGTCGAAATCGCGTCAGCCGGTCGTTCCGGGCTCGACGGGCGCTTACGCCGTCCTGCCGCTGCGCGACATCGTCGTGTTCCCGCATATGATCGTGCCGCTCTTCGTTGGCCGCGAGAAGTCGATCCGCGCCCTTGAGGAGGCGGTCCGCACCGACCGGCACATCCTGCTCGCCACGCAGATCAACGCGGGCGACGACGACCCGGCCACCGACGCGATCTACACGATCGGCACGCTCGCGAGCGTCCTGCAGCTCCTGAAGCTGCCCGACGGCACCGTGAAGGTGCTGGTCGAGGGCGCCGGCCGCGCCAAGATCCTCGGCTTCGAATCGTCCGAGGAGTTCTACGAGGCGCGCGCCCAGACGCTGACCGACGATCTCGGCGACCGCGTCGAGGCGGAGGCGCTCGCGCGCTCGGTCGTGTCCGAGTTCGAGAACTACGTGAAGCTCAACAAGAAGATCTCGCCCGAGGTCGTCTCCGCCGTCACGCAGATCGACGAGCCCTCGAAGCTCGCCGACACGGTCGGCTCGCACCTCGCCGTCAAGATCGCCGACAAGCAGGCGATCCTGGAGATCCCCACGGTGGCGCAGCGCTTGGAGCGCGTGCTGTCGCTGATGGAGAGCGAGATCTCCGTGCTCCAGGTGGAGAAGCGCATCCGGACCCGCGTGAAGCGGCAGATGGAGAAGACCCAGCGCGAGTACTACCTCAACGAGCAGATGAAGGCGATCCAGAAGGAGCTCGGCGACGAGGACGGCCGCGACGAGCTGGCCGAGCTCGAGGACAAGATCGAGAAGACGAAGCTCTCCAAGGAGGCCCGCGAGAAGGCGACGGCCGAGCTGAAGAAGCTGCGCCAGATGTCGCCGATGTCGGCCGAGGCCACGGTCGTGCGCAACTACCTCGACTGGATGCTCGGCATCCCGTGGGGCAAGCGCTCGAAGATCAAGAAGGACCTGCTCGGCGCCCAGGTGCTCCTCGACGAGGACCATTTCGGCCTCGACAAGGTGAAGGAGCGCATCGTCGAGTATCTCGCCGTGCAGCAGCGCGCCAACAAGCTCACGGGCCCGATCCTGTGCCTCGTCGGCCCTCCGGGCGTCGGCAAGACCTCGCTCGGCAAGTCGATCGCCAAGGCCACGGGGCGCGAGTTCGTGCGCATGTCGCTCGGCGGCGTGCGGGACGAGGCCGAGATCCGCGGTCACCGCAGGACCTATATCGGCTCGATGCCGGGCAAGATCGTGCAGTCCATGCGCAAGGCCAAGACCTCGAACCCGCTCATCCTGCTCGACGAGATCGACAAGATGGGCATGGATTTCCGGGGTGACCCGTCGGCCGCGCTCCTCGAGGTTCTCGACCCCGAGCAGAACGCGACCTTCAACGACCATTACCTCGAGGTCGATTACGACCTGTCGAACGTGATGTTCGTGACGACGGCCAACACGCTGAACATTCCGGCCCCGCTCATGGACCGGATGGAGGTGATCCGCATCGCCGGCTACACCGAAGAGGAGAAGCTGGAGATCGCCCGCCGCCACCTGATCCCGGGCGCCACGAAGAAGCACGGGCTCGACGCGAAGGAATGGTCGGTCTCGGACGAGGGGCTGCTCATGCTCATCCGCCGCTACACGCGGGAGGCGGGCGTGCGCAACCTGGAGCGGGAGATCTCGAACCTGATCCGCAAGGCGGTGAAGGAGATCCTGATCACCAAGGTGAAGGCCGTCGCGGTGACGCCCGACACCCTGCCCGAGTTCCTGGGGCCGCCGAAGTTCCGCTACGGCGAGATCGACCCGGACGATCAGGTCGGCGTCGTCACGGGTCTCGCCTGGACCGAGGTCGGCGGCGAGCTCCTGACGATCGAGGGCGTCATGATGCCCGGCAAGGGCAAGATGACGGTCACGGGCAACCTGCGCGACGTGATGAAGGAGTCGATCTCGGCGGCGGCGAGCTACGTTCGCTCCCGGGCCATCGATTTCGGCATCGAGCCGCCGCTGTTCGAGCGCCGGGACATCCACGTCCACGTGCCGGAGGGGGCGACCCCGAAGGACGGGCCCTCGGCCGGCATCGCGATGGCGACCGCCATCATCTCGACGCTCACCGGCATCCCGGTGCGCCGCGAGGTGGCCATGACGGGCGAGGTGACGCTGCGCGGCCGGGTGCTGCCGATCGGCGGCCTGAAGGAGAAGCTGCTCGCCGCGCTCCGCGGCGGCATCAAGACGGTGCTGATCCCCGAGGAGAACGCCAAGGACATCGCCGAGGTGCCCGACAGCGTGAAGAACGGCCTCGAGATCGTGCCCGTCTCGCGGATGGATCAGGTTCTGGCCCGCGCTCTCGTGCGCCAGCCCGAGCCGATCGAGTGGGACGAGCCGATCCCCGCGGCCAAGCCCGCGCGGTCCGACGACGACGGGGCGAGCCTCGTCGCCCACTGACCGGATCGAACCCGCACACTGAACGGACGGCCCCCGGAAGCCTCGGCTCCCGGGGGCCGTTCCCGTTTCAGAGGACCGCAGGCGGGCCGCGCGCACGAAGTGCTTGCGCGGCCGGGGCAGCTTGCTTAACCCGTGCGGCGCGGGCGGTTAGCTCAGTTGGTAGAGCGTCTCCTTTACACGGAGAGGGTCGGGGGTTCGAGTCCCTCACCGCCCACCATATTTTGCAAGGACTGAGCCGAAAGTGCTGTCGAACTTCGCCCCGGGCGGCTTCCGCCAGCCGAGATGAACGCCGTCGAGGCCCTCGTCCACATCCGCGCGCGGTCCGAGACTGAGCTACGCCGACGGCGAGAAGCCCGTTGACCCGATCTTCGACATGATCCGCGTCCTGGTCGGCAAGGTGCTCGAGTGCCCGAACGCAGCGCGGGCTGCTCGTGGAAGCCGCGGGAGAGCCGTCGCTGCGATCGGCCGGCCTAGCGGCCCGCGAGCCCGCTCCGCATGCCCGGCGCCCCCTCAGCCGCTCCTGCGTTTGCGATCGCGACTGCCACGATGGGTGAACGGACCGCGTAGAGGGCGTTGGTGAGGACGATCGCGATCCAGGCCACGAGGCCGCCGGCAAGGCAATCCAGGATGTAGTGGGCACCATTCGGAATCGCCGTGAGCATGAAAATCACGCCGGCAGGACCCAGCACAGGGCGCGCCCACCAGATGCGCCGGGTCCAGTAGACGATCAGCAGACCGAGGCCGACATGCAGGGACGGGCAGGTGATCAGGCCGCCCATTCGCTCCGGCATCACCCTGATCAGGCCCTCGCGAACCGCGAAGAACTGGTCGAGGGGCGTGGCGCCCGTCGCCATCTTGGCCATTTCCGGGTCGAGGAGTGTGACTGCGCTGGTCGCGGGGACGAGTCCTCCGATGAGGCAGGTGATCATCACGGTGATCAGGAGCGAGGCGAGATAGCGCTCGCCGATCCGCTCTGAGCGGCGCGCCAGGAGGCCCACCACGAAGGTCGCGAGGGTCGCCTCTCCCAACAGACCGTAGACCCAGGTGAGGGCTCCGTAGACGGCCGGGAAGCCCGTATACCAGTGCATGAAGGCCACGTAATCGAAGCCGAGCAAGCGGTCGAAGGCCAGGAAAACGTCATCCTGCAATGGCCACGCGAAAGCATTCATGGCGAATTGCAGCCGACCGCCCATGCGCTGGCAAAGAAAAACGATCACCCAAGCCTCGTAGATGCGGCCCGGCATCAGGAGCAGCGGGTAGCGCCGCGCCACGACGGGTAGCCGATAGGCGAGGCTGAACAGAAGCGGCACGGCATCGACTTCATTCCAGCCGATCATTTCGAAACCGCTCGCCAGACAAGCAGCGTCGCTCACGAGAGCGAAGACGATTAGTACAATGTAGAATTGCAAAAGCATCGTATATTACCCGTAATCTGGGAAAATATACGGCTCAGCATTTAAGGATGTGGGATGTACTGGCCGACGAGCTCGCCGCATTGGGCGCGATTGCTGTTCAATGCGGCCTGCCGACGCGCGAGCGCGCCGAGAGGGCCGCGCGCATCTGCGCGGCGCCGGAGCGGTGCGGATGGACGGGGGGTGGGACAAAGCCGCTGCCGAAGTGGCGGCGGGCTCCCGAAACGACGAAAGCGCCCCCGCCGAAGCCGGGGGCGCCTGAGGGTGTGGACGGGTGTGGAGAAGCTGTGGATCAGCGGTTGGCCGTGATCGCCTTCAGCGCGGCCTCGCGCATCTCGCTGTGCACGCCAGACACCCTTATCGTCGAGCCGAACGTCGGAGAGACCGGCCGATGGGCCGACCCGCCACACGCAAACACGGCTTCGACGATGCCCGGATCGGCGAGGGTCGGGCCGTCGCCCGGATAGGGGGCCGCCAGTCAGGCGCCGGATCGCGTATCGCAGCCAAACCGCTCAGAGGCCGCCCAGCCTTCGTGCGCCGGCCGCCGGGGCGTGACGGTCAGGGGGCTGCCGTCGCAGCCGCGAAGTCGACGAGGCCGGCGTCGGTGAGATTGACCCGTCCGGGGGCGCGGCGCGCGCAGGATCTCGCGGACGGTCGTTCACGCCCAGCGATGATCGATCAGCCGGCACACGCGCTCGAGCCGCCGCGCGGCCCGATCCGGCGGCCGACCGCCACAGGAGGGCTCCAAAGGGCCTCTCGCAGAGGCGAAGGCAGAGGATGACCCAGTAACGCCAATCCTTTACAGGGAGAGGGTCGGGGTTCGAGCCCCTCGCCGTCCACCATCGGGATGGACTCCTGGATCAGGCTTCCCGCGGGGGGCCGAAGCGGGTCCGGCGCGGGCCCGAGAGGCTCCGCGCCGCGTTGGCCCCTATCCGACATCCCGGACCCGTTCGCCGGATCGGGCCGCAGCAGGACCCATACGTGCCGATGCAGCCGCCGTTTCCCTTCGACAACAGCTATGCCCGCCTGCCCGCCCGCTTCTTCGCGCGGCTCCCTCCGACGCCGGTCTCAGGGCCGAGTCTGATCCGCGTGAACGGGCCGCTCGCCCGCGACCTCGCCCTCGATCCCGCTTGGCTTGCGAGCGGGGAGGGCGTCGCCGTGCTGGCCGGCAACCGCGTCCCCGAGGGGGCGGAGCCGATCGCGACGGCCTATGCGGGGCACCAGTTCGGGCATTTCGTGCCGCAGCTCGGCGACGGGCGCGCCCTCCTGCTCGGCGAGGTCGTCGGCCGGGACGGAGCGCGGCGCGACATCCAGCTCAAGGGCGCGGGCCCGACGCCTTTCTCCCGCGCCGGCGACGGGCGGGCCGCCCTCGGGCCGGTTCTGCGCGAGTATCTCGTCAGCGAGGCGATGGCGGCCCTGGGGATCCCGACGACCCGGGCGCTCGCCGCCGTCGCGACGGGCGAGCGCGTCATCCGGGAGAGCGTGCTGCCCGGTGCGGTGCTCACTCGGGTCGCGGCGAGCCATATCCGGGTCGGCACGTTCCAGTTCTTCGCGGCCCGTGGCGACACCGAGGGCCTGCGCGCCCTCGCCGACCACGTCATCGCCCGGCACGACCCGGAGGCGGGCGCGGCGGAGGCGCCCTACCGCGCCCTCCTCGACGGCGTGATCGCGCGCCAGGCGGACCTCGTCGCGCGCTGGCTGCTCGTCGGCTTCGTGCACGGGGTGATGAACACGGACAACATGTCGGTCGCGGGCGAGACGATCGATTACGGCCCCTGCGCGTTCCTGGACACCTACGATCCGAAGACCGCCTTCAGCTCGATCGACCGGCACGGGCGCTACGCCTACGGCAACCAGCCGCGGATCGCCCTGTGGAACCTGACGCGCCTCGCCGAAGCCCTTCTGCCGCTCCTGGCCGACGACGAGGCGGCGGCGGTCGCCGAGGCGGAGGCCGCGCTCGGCGGCTTCGCGCCCCGCTTCGAGGCCGCCTACCACGAGGGTCTCAACCGCAAGCTCGGCCTGGCGACGCGGCGCGAGGGCGATTCGGATCTCGCGAGCGATCTCCTGGCGCTGATGGCCGAGAATCAGGCGGATTTCACGCTGACGTTCCGGCGCCTCGGCGAGGCCGCCGCCGGCCCGGGCGCGGGCGAGCCCGTCCGCAGCCTCTTCGTCGATCCGACGGCCTTCGACGGCTGGGCCCTCCGGTGGCGCGAGCGGCTGGCCGCCGAGGCGCGGGATCCGTCCGCGACCGCGGCCGCGATGCGGGCCGCGAACCCGGCCTTCATCCCGCGCAACCACCGTGTGGAGGAGATGATCGAGGCGGCGGTCGAGCGGAGCGACTTCGCTCCGTTCGAGAACCTTCTGCGGGTCCTCTCGCGGCCCTACGACGACCAGCCGGCCGGGGCGCGCTACGCTGAGCCGCCGGAGGGGGGCGGGGCCGGATACCGGACCTTCTGCGGAACCTGAGCGGGGCGCAGCGAGGCCCGGGAACGTCCTGGACCGACCGTGTGGATCCTAGCCGCGGTGCGAGGCGCCCCGGTCGAAATCGAGGGAGGCGGCGCACAGGGCGACCTGCGTGCGGTTGCGGACGCCGAGCTTGCGCATGATCTCGGAGACGTGCGCCTTCACCATCGAATCGCCGATGCCGAGTTCGAAGGCGATCTGCTTGTTGATCAGCCCGCGCCGGATCAGGGTCAGCACGTTCATCTGGGCCGGCGTCAGCGAGGCGATCCTCCGCGCTGCGGGGTCGGGGCTCTCGTCGGCCGCGAGCGGCCGCCCCTCGATCGCGGAGGGCACGAAGATGTCGCCGCTCATCACGCGCTCGACGGCCTGCAGGTAGGTCGCCCGCCCCGACGATTTCGGCACGAAGCCCGCCGCGCCGAGCTGCAGCGCTTCCCGGATGATGCGGGGCTCGTCGAGCGCCGAGCAGACCAGGATCGGCACCCGCGGGAAGCGCCCGCGCAGGCCGATCAGGCCCTCGAAGCCGGCGACGCCCTTCATCGAGAGGTCGAGCACGATCAGGTCCATGCCGGGCCGCGCCGCGAGGATCGTCTGCGCCGTCTCGATCGATTCCGCCTCCTCGATCCGGGCTGCGGGAATCCCGAGCCTCACCATGCTGCGCAGAGCTTCACGGAACAGGGGGTGGTCGTCGACGAGGATGATGTGCACGGCAAGCTCCCGGATTCCTGCTGCACCGGCTCGGGACTTGATCGATGGAAGTAAAGCGCGTCAAGACGCGCGGATCAAATATAAATCTTATGACAAAATCCCGAGATCGATTGCCGGTTGTGGCAATATATGCGCGTAAAATACCCTTATAATAAGAAATTAATATGCGACATATACGAAAGTTAGGATGCCGGGCCGTGTTTTTCCTTCCATAACAAGTTGAGAGGTCGTTCGGTCAGGAGGCCGGAGCACCTCGAACAAGACGGCCCGCGGGCAAGCGGGACCGCTAGGGAGAGACGCATGGCTTATCCGACCGCGAGGACCTCGCCGCGCAGGCTGCTGCTGGCGACCGCATCGTCCCTGATCGCCACCACGCTGGCCCTGTCCGGCCCCTCCCAGGCCAAGGATGCCAAGGAGGCCAAGCCGGTCACGTGGGAGGACATCCTCAACGACCAGCAGAGCAACGACAACGTCCTGATGTACGGCATGGGCATTAAGGCCCAGCGCTATTCGAACCTCGAGAAGATCAACGTCAACAACGTCGGCCAGCTGCGGCCGAAATGGTCGTTCTCCTTCGGCGACGAGAAGCAGCGCGGCCAGGAGGGCCAGGCCCTGGTCCATGACGGGATCGTCTACATCACCGCGTCCTACTCGCGCATCTTCGCGCTCGACATGAAGACCGGCAAGAAGCTCTGGTCCTACGCCCACCGCCTGCCCGACGACATCCGCCCCTGCTGCGACGTGGTGAGCCGCGGCGCGGCGATCTACGGCGACAAGATCTTCTTCGGCACCCTCGATGCCTCGATGGTCGCGCTCGACGCCAAGACCGGCAAGGTGGTCTGGAACAAGAAGTTCGACGATCACGGCGCCGGCTACGCCTATACGGGCGCGCCGAACATCATCAAGGACAAGACCACCGGCAAGGTGCTCCTCATCCACGGCAACTCGGGCGACGAATTCGGCGCGCTGGGCAAGCTCTACGCCCGCGATCCGGAAACGGGCGAGGAGATCTGGATGCGGCCGATGGTGGAGGGCCATATGGGGCGCCTTAACGGCAAGGATTCGACGCCCACCGGCGACGCCAAGGCCCCGTCCTGGCCCGACAAGGACGGCAAGAAGGTCGAAGCCTGGAACCACGGCGGCGGCGCCCCCTGGCAGACCGGCGTCTACGACGAGAAGACCAACACCTTCGTCATCGGCACCGGCAACCCCGCGCCCTGGAACCACCATTACCGCTCGCCCGGCGACAGCCTGTTCACCTCGGGCCAAGTCTACATCGACCCCTCCAACGGCGAGCCGGTGGGCTTCTTCCAGCACACGCCGAACGACGCCTGGGACTATTCGGGCAACAACGAGATCATTCTCTTCGATCTCGAGAAGGACGGCAAGAAGATCCGCGCCGGCGCGCATGCCGACCGGAACGGCTTCTTCATCCTGACCGACACCGACAAGCTCACCGCCCGCGACGGGAAGATCAACAAGCCCGAGGCGCTGATCGCCGCCTATCCCTTCGTGAAGGACATCACCTGGGCCAAGGGCTACGACCTCAAGACCGGCCGGCCGATCGAGGTCGAGGGCCAGCGCCCGCCCGCGCCGGAAGCCGGCCAGGCGAAAGGCAAGTCCATCGTCGTGACGCCGAACTTCCTCGGCGGCAAGAACTGGAGCCCGATGTCCTACAGCCAGCAGACCGGGCTGTTCTACATCCCATCGAACGACTGGACCGAGGATTACTGGACCGAGAACGTCACCTACAAGGCGGGCTCGGCCTATCTCGGCCAGGGCTTCCGGATCCACCGCAAGTTCGACACCCATGTCGGCGCGCTGCGGGCCCTCGACCCGAAGACCGGCAAGATCGTCTGGGAGCACCTGGAGAACATGCCGCTCTGGGGCGGCAGCATGACGACGAAGGGCGGCCTCGTCTTCCAGGGCACGTCGGACGGCTTCGTGAAGGCCTTCGACGCCAAGACCGGCAAGGAGCTCTGGGCCTTCCAGACCGGCTCGGGCGTGGTCTCCGTTCCCATGACCTGGGAGGACGGCGGCAAGCAGTACATCGGCATCGCCTCGGGCTACGGCGGCGCGGTCCCGCTCTGGGGCGGCGACATGGCCGACCAGACGAAGCTCGTCTCGCAGGGCGGCTCGTTCTGGGTGTTCGAGCTGCCGACCACCACGGCCTCGGCCGAGTGACGATGCGGGCCTGAAGGCCCCGCGACCCCGGGTCCCGGAAGCCCGCTTCCGGGACCCGATCCTCCCGTTCCTCCTCCCGCGGACATGTCCGGAGCCGAACCGATGACGCTGCCCGTCCCGCGCTCGCTCGTCCTCGCCGGCCTCTGCCTGGCGGCCCTGGCCCCAGGGGCTGCCGCGCAGACGGCGGTCCAGAACCGCGACGAGCGGCCGGATCCGTGGGTGGTCAACGGCTGCACGGTCGGCCCGCGGACGGTGTGCCCGGGGGCGGATCTCCGCCACGCCGACCTGAGGAACGCCGATCTCGGCGGCGCCGACCTGACCGGCGCCAACCTCGCCCGCGCCGACCTGCGCGGCTCGAACCTGCGGGGCGCCAAGCTCGACGGCGCCAACCTCTCCGGCGCGAAGCTGCAGATCGCCTTCATGCAGGGCCTGAAGGCGCGCAGGGCCTCCTTCGTCGGCGCGAATCTCGACCATGCCCGCGCCTCGGGCGCCGATTTCAGCGGCGCGGATTTCACGGTCGCGGATCTGGAGATGGTCCAGGCCAAGCGCGCGCAGTTCGTCGGCGCGACCTTCGTGAACACCGACCTGCAGGAGGCGAAGTTCTACGAGGCCAACCTCGCCAACGCGGTGATGGAGGGCGTGAAGATTCGCTTCGCGATCTTCCAGGATGCCTGGATGAAGGATTGCCGCGGCTGCCCCGACCATTGGCAGCACGGCAAGCCTGTCTGGGAGACCTATCCGGAAGCCTCCGCCCCGGCGCCCGACCCGCAGGCGGACCCGTGAGGGGCTCCGCGATGCTGGCGCTCGCGACACTCGGCTTCGGCGCGGTGCCCGCGCCGGCCCTCGACCCGGGCGCGGAACCGGGCCTGCGCGCGGCCTTCGCCCGGTGCCGCGCCGTCGAGGAGGAGCAGGAGCGGCTGCGCTGCTACGACCGCCTCGCCGCCCGTCTCGCGCCGCCCCGGTTCCAGGGCCGCCTGACCCAGCAGACGGACTCCTTCGCGATCACCGCCCCGACCGTGCTGCGCTACGAAAGCGATGGCCCGATCTTCGTCATGTACCTCAAGGACGCGCAGGGCGGCGTCGTCCAGAACCTGCACATCGGCGGCGGCGGCAGCGCCACCTACCTCATCGACACGCCCGGCACCTACTCGCTGCAGATCAGCGGCTCCGAATCCTGGCGCGTCTGGCTCCTCCCGCAGCGCTGAACCCCGCCTGCGGCGACCGAACATCGAGGCTCCCATGATCCCCCAAGCCCTGCGGGCGCTCGCCCTCGGACTGCCCCTCGTGCTGGCGGCGCCGGGCCTCGCCCGCGCCCACGGCGATGCGGCACCCCAGCCCATCGACACGACCGGCCTGCCGCCCCTCGGCGACGATGTCCGAACGGCGAACCCCTATGCGGGCAACGCGCTCGCCGTGCAGATCGGCGCCGGCGGCTACAATCAGAACTGCGCGCGCTGCCACGGCCTCGACGCGAAATCGGGCGGCATGGCGCCCGACCTGCGCGAGGTCGAATCCGGCGAGGCGGGCGACGGCTGGTTCATCACCCGCGTGCTCCACGGCGCCAAGAAGGACGATCGCTACCGCATGCCTCCCTTCGAGGGGATCCTCAGCCAGGAGGCGATCTGGGCGATCCGGACCTACGTCGAGGCCCAGCCGAAGAACTGAGCGGCCGGTGCGCCCGATCCTCGCCTCGCTCCTCCTCCTCGCCGCCGCCGCGATCCCGGCCCGCGCGGAGGTCAAGGAGTACCAGATCCGGCGGATGCTCATGCTGAGGACGGAGTGTCAGGTCAGCGGGCTCGACAGCGAGCAGAGGGGAACGGAGAGCCGGTTCCGGGCGGAATGCGAGAACCTCAGCCATTATCCGGACGGCGTCGAGATCCTGTGTCCCGACACCGAGGACGAGCGCGACTGCCGCATCGCCACGGCGAAGCGCGACTTCCCTCATCTGCGGGCCCTGCAGCGATGACCGCGCGGGCGGATATCCCGCTTTCCGCTCCCCTGAGCCTGCCGACGCGCCTGCTCCACTGGAGCGTCGCCCTCGGCATTCTCGTCATGCTGGCCTACGGGCTCGCCCTGCAATGGGTGCCCTCGGGACCGGCGAGAACCGCGTCCGTGCAGGTCCATAAGTCGCTCGGCCTCCTCGTGCTCGCTCTCGCCGCGGCGCGACTCCTCTGGCGCTGGCGCGAGGGCTTCCCGCCTCCGGGGCCGGCGCGGGGCGCCTGGGAGCGGCGCGCCGCGCGCGGGGTCCACGCCGCGCTGATTGCGGCGAGCCTGCTGATGCCGCTCTCCGGCATCGTCCGCTCCCTCGCCTATGCCCGGCCGGTCGCCCTGTTCGGCCTGCCGGTCATCCCGCAGATCTTTGCCGAGAAGCAGGAGCGCCTCTACGCACTCGCCGCCGGCCTGCACGACGGGCTGGCCTGGGTGCTCGCCGGCCTCGTCGCCCTCCACGGCGCGGCCGCGCTCAAGCACCATTGGCTCGACCGTGACGGGACGCTGCGGCGCATGCTGGGCCTCGGGCGATGAGGGCGGCCCGCCGGCTGAGCCTCGCGGCCGGGATGCTGGCCGCCGCGCTGCTGCCCGCCGCGCCGAGCCGGGCGCAGGGCAGCGAGCCCGACACCGACGCCGCCACGGGCTACCGGGTCCGGAACTACCGGGCCCCGGTCAACCTGCCGGTCCGCGGCGGCACCCGCGTCGGCGTCGCGGAGGTGGACCGTCTGCGCGGCGAGGGCGCGGCGATGATCGACGTGATGCCCCAGCGCGGCGGCTACGATCCCGAGACCGGCGCCTGGCGGATCGTCGACCGGCGGGACACGATCCCGGGTGCCGTCTGGCTGCCCGAGACCGGTCGGGGGACGATCGAGCCGCGGCTCTCGGCCTATCTGGCGGCCTGGCTCTCGCGGCTGAGCGGCGGCGATCCCGGGCGGCCGCTCGTGTTCTTCTGCAAGGCCGATTGCTGGATGTCCTGGAACGCCGTGCGGCGGGCGGCCGAGCTCGGCTACCGCCGCGTCTACTGGTTCGCGGAGGGCACGGACGGCTGGAGCGAGGCCGACAGGCCGCTGGAGCGTGCCAGCCCGCCCCCGGTCCCGCTCGCCGCCGACACGCGCGGCGAGCGCCCCGCCGAACCCTCCGATGGACCCTGAGGCGCGCCCGCATGCCCGCATCCCCCCTCGTCCCGAACGCCAGCACCATCCGCGACCCCCTCGACTCGCCGCTCTGGCCCTCGCTGACCGAGCGCCATCTCGGCGGCCGCCCGGCCCTGTTCGACGATCGCGTCGCGGTCATGCTGCCCCCCGTCACCGAGGATCAGACCCAGGTGCCCGTCACCGTCGACGCCCGCCCGCTCGGCGCCGTCGACGAACTCCTCGTCATCGCCGACCTCAACCCGTTCCCGCTGACCCTGAGGCTCCGGCCCGGCGCGGCCCAGCCCTTCGTCGGCCTGCGCATGAAGATCGAGCAGGGCACGCCGATCCGCGCCGCCGCCCGCTGCGGAGATCTCTGGCACGTCGGCGGGCGCTACCTCGATGCCGCGGGCGGCGGCTGCTCGGTGCCGCCGGTGATCGAGAAGGCGGTCGACTGGAAGAACCTCGGGGCCCTGCGCGCTCGGGCGTGGCGCGAGGAGGAGGGCGTGCGCCTGCGCCTGCGCATGACCCACCCCATGGACAACGGCATGATCGCGAACGTGCCGCTGTTCATCGTCGAGACCCTGCGGGTCTCGGACGCGTCGGGGCGCCTCCTCGCCGAGGTGAGCCTGTCCGAGGCGGTGGCCGACAACCCGACCCTGACGCTGATCCTCGACCGGACCGGGAGCGATGCGCTGATCCTCGCCGCGCGCAACAGCGCGGGCAGCGACTTCCGGGCCCGCCTGCCGATTCCCGCCCCTAGTCCCGCCGCACGGGCGGGGGGCCAGCCGGAGAGCCCGTGATGCGAGCCGCCGACCTCCTCCCGGCCGGGGCGACCCGGCGGCGCTGCCTCGCGCTCGGGCTCGGCGCCGCCGCGGCGATCCTGCCGGCCGCGAGCCGCGCCGCGCCCCGGCGCTACGCCCTCGAGCCCGTTCCCGTGGCGGAGGGCGCCTGGACGATCTACGGCGCCGCGGAGCCGATCACGGCGCAGAACGGCGGGGCGATCGCCAATGTCTCGATCCTCGACACGCGCGAGGGCGCCGTGCTGATCGATGCCGGCCCCTCGCACCGCTACGGCGAGGCGCTCGAAGCGCTGGCGCGCAGCCTCACGGGCAAGCCCGTGGCCCGCGTCTTCCTCACGCATCTCCACGCCGACCACAGCCTCGGTGCATCCGCCTTTGCGCCCGAGACCGTCTGGGCGGGGGCGTGGCTCCAGTCGGATCTGAAGCGCTTCGGCAACGACCTCGCCAGCGGCATGTACCGCGTCGCGGGCGACTGGATGCGCGGCACCGGCGTGCCCGCTCCCGCCCGGGAGGCCCGCGAGGGCGTCGAGGAGGTGGGCGAGCGCCGCTTCCGCCTCCTGCGCCTCGCGGGCCACACGGCCGAGGATCTCTGCCTGTTCGAGGAACGGTCCGGGCTGCTGTTTGCCGGCGACCTCGTCTTCCTCGACCGCGCGCCGACGACGCCCGACGCCGACCTGCCGCGCTGGCGAGCCGCGCTCGACACGCTCGCCGGGGTCGGCCACGGCCGCCTCGTCCCGGGTCACGGGCCCACCGAGGCCGGGCGGCGCGGCATCGACCAGACGCTCGCCTGGCTCGACATGATCGACGGGCGGATCGCGTCGGGCTTCGAGCGGGGCCTCGACGTGACCGAGACGATGGCCCTGCCGCTGCCGGGCTGGACGGAGGGCGTCGCGGTCGCGCGATACGAGTACGCCCGCTCGGTGATGCACCTGCTGCCGCGGATCGAGGGCGCGCGCCTGCCGCTGCTCGACGCCTGACGGATCCGCGGTCCGGCCTCAGCCCCTGCCCACGCTCGTGCCGAAGCTCAGCAGAAGCTCCTGCAGATCGGTCTCGTTGACGAGGCCGGCCGCCTCGGCCGGCGCGTACCAGCGCCGCCGCCGCTGCTTCTTCTCCGGCCAGCGCCTCCGCTCGTCGGACACCTGCAACGGGTAGACCGTGACCGCGCAAGCCACCGTGCTGCCGTCGCCGAGCCTCTTGTCGTAGCGGTACTGGCCGACCGCCTTCTTGGCAATCTGCCCCTTCAGGCCCGCCTCCTCGTACGCCTCGCGCTCCGCCGCCCGATGGTCCTTGCGGCCCGCCATCGGCCAGCCCTTCGGGATCACCCAGCGCTTCGTCTCCCGCGACGTGACCAGGAGAATCTCGGGCTTACCCTTCGCCCCGAGCCGGAACGGCAGGGCGGCAACCTGGGAGCGCGGGGAGCGGCGCTTCTTCTTCAGTTCGGCCTCCTCGGCGGTGCGCATCGTGTTTCGGCATCCCTCGACTGCAACCAATGGCGATGCATTCACCTTGGTTAGGAGGCCGAAGGCTCCCCGTCTCGGCACGAGGTGTGGACAACGCGCGGCGCGCCCTGGAGTGCCCGCGTCGTCCGGTGCGTAACGAAGACCGTCCCGCAACAGCGTCTGGCTCCCGGATGGCCCTTGAGATCGAGCGCAGGTTCCTCGCCACCCCGGCCGTGCTGGAGCATTGCCGGTTCGGGCTGAACATCCTTCAGGGATATCTCCACACGGATTCCGAGAACACCGTCCGCGTGCGCCGGGCGGGGGGCCGGACGTTCTTCACGTGGAAGGGCCGGCGGCGCGGTGCCAGCCGCGAGGAGGTGGAGCAGGAGGTCCCGACCGAGACCGGCGAGGCGATGTTCCTGGGGCTCAGACCCGATGCCTGCCTGAGCAAGGTCCGCTACCGCATCGAGCATGCCGGTCTGGGGTGGGACGTCGACGTGTTCGAGGGCTCCCTGTCGGGCCTGATCCTGGCCGAGGTCGAACTGACCTACGAAGCCCAGCCCGTGATCCTGCCGCCCTGGGTCGCCCGCGAGGTCACGCTCGACGAGCGCTACCGGAATTCGCGCCTCGCACGGGCCCGTCTGCCGATCGAGCGCGCGGCCTGAACCCGCAGCGACCGGACACCCGCGAGCCTGCCATCCTCGGCCGCGATCACGGGGTCCGGGCGATCAGGTCCTTGATGCGGGAGGCGAGCGCCTCCATCACGAAGGGCTTGGTCAGCACCGCCATGCCGGGCTCGAGATGGCCGTTGCCCACGACGGCGTTCTCCGCGTAGCCCGTGATGAACAGGACCTTCAGATCGGGCCGGCTGACGCGGCCGGCATCGGCCATCTGCCGCCCGTTCATGCCGCCGGGCAGGCCGACATCGGTGACCAGCAGATCGATGCGCACGTCCGATTGCAGGACCCTCAGGCCGGCGACGGCGTCGGCCGCCTCGATGGCCGTGTAGCCGAGATCCTCCAGCACCTCCGTGACCAGCATCCTCACGGTCGGCTCGTCGTCGACGATCAGCACCGTCTCGCCCTGCTCGGCGCGGGGCGCGCCGGCAAGGTCCGGCACGGCGTCCGCCCCTTCCGCCTCGCCGTAATGGCGCGGCAGGTAGAGGCACATGGTCGTGCCCTCGCCGACCTCCGAGTAGATGCGCACCTGCCCGCCGGACTGGCGGGCGAACCCGTAGATCATGCTCAGCCCGAGCCCCGTGCCGGCGCCGATCGGCTTCGTGGTGAAGAACGGGTCGAAGGCGCGGGCGATCACGTCGGGCGTCATGCCGGTGCCGGTGTCGGTCACGCAGAGCGACAGATACTGCCCGGGGGCGAGGTCGCGCTCGCGCGCGGCCCGTTCGTCGAGCCACTTGTTGGCGGTCTCGATGGTGATGCGTCCGCCCTCCGGCATGGCGTCGCGGGCGTTGATGCAGAGGTTGAGGAGGGCGTTCTCCAGTTGGTTCGGGTCGACCAGGGCCGCCCAGAGCCCGGCGGCCCCCACCACCTCGATGGCGACGGCCGGCCCGACGGTGCGCCGGATCAGCTCCTCCATGCCCCCGACGAGGGCGTTCACGTCGGTGGGTTTCGGGTCGAGGGTCTGGCGGCGGGAGAAGGCGAGCAGCCGATGGGTCAGCGCGGCGGCCCGCCGCGACGCGCCCTGGGCGGCGTTGATGTAGCGGTCGATGTCCGTCAGCCTTCCCTGGCTGATCCGGGTCTGCATCAGCTCCAGCGAGCCGGAGATGCCGGCCAGCAGATTGTTGAAGTCGTGCGCCAGCCCGCCGGTGAGCTGGCCCACCGCCTCCATCTTCTGGGCTTGGCGCAGGGCCGCCTCGGTTCGGGCGAGCTGCTCCTCGTTGCGGAGGCGCTCGGTCACGTCCTGGGCGTACTGGAAGGCGCCGATCTGCCGCCCCTCGGTGTCCCGCAGGGTCGTGAACCGCAATTCGTAGCAGGTCCGGCGCCGATCCTGATTGCCGAAGGCCTCGACGAGGGTGAATTCCTCTCCCGACAGTGCGCGGCTCCAGGTTCGCCGAGCGGCGGCCTGATGCTCCGGCCAGGGAGCCAGCAAGGCGAGCAGGTCGTCGCCGATATGCGGCCGCACGCCGTAGATGCTCTCGAACTCGACGGCGTAGGCGCGGTTCACGGCGAGCACCCGGAACTCGTGGTCGAGCGCTCCGACGAGGGCGTCGGTGGTCTCGAACACATCGGCCCAGAGCTTGCGCTGGCGCAGGGCCTCGTCGACCCGCCGCTCGAGCGTCTCGGTCAGCGCGCGCAGGGCCCGCTGGGTCTGGAATCGCTCGGTCTCGTCGCGGGCGATCTTGATGAAGCCGCGCTGCCGCCCCTGGGCATCCGGAGGCAGGGGATGGGTCGAGCCGTTCATGAAGACGCGCTGACCCGCCTTCGTCAGGTGCCAGCGCTCGTCGTTGGCGTATCCCTTGGCCGCGGCGGTCGCGAGCTCGCGCCGGTCGGCCCCGTCGGCCCGGTCCTCGGGCGTGAAGATGATGGATCCCGCCCGGCCCACGGCCTCGTCCGCCCGCCAGCCGAGGATCGCCTCCGCTCCCGCCGACCAGCTCGTGATGGTGCCGCCCGGATCCGTGGTGAAGATCGCGTGGTCCTTGGCGCTCTCGATCACGAGGCGCAGCTGCTCCTCGCTCTCGCGCCGCGCCTTGTCGCCGAGCACGCGCGCCGTGGTCTCGTTCGTGACGATGAACAGGCCCGCCACCGCGCCCTGCGCGTCGAGCACGCGCGAGTAGGAGAAGCTCCACCACGTGTCGGCCGCGCCGCGATCCGTGCCGAGCTTCCACGGCAGATCCTCGAAGCGCCGGCTCCGCCCGGCGAACGCATCGAGGATGATCGGCTCGGCCTGGTCCCAGGCCTCGGCCCAGACCACGTCGAACCGTTCTCCCGTAGCCCAGGCGGCACGCGGGCCGAGAAGCGGAATGTAGGTGTCGTTGAAGAAGAAGTGCAGCTCCGGCCCCCAGGCGAGGATCATGCTCTCGGGCGAGTTGAGCACGAGGCTTAGCGCCACCTTCAGCTCGCCGGACCAGCACTCCGGGCTGCCGAGCGGATGATCCGACCAGTCGCGTGCGCGGATCAGGCGCGCGGCCTCGCCGCCCCCGTCCAGGAAGGAGGGCGGGGTGCTGCCATCGGCGGAGTTGGTCACCATGAGGGGCCGGCTACTCGGTGGTCGGCTGTGCTCCGCGCTCAGCCTCGGTGGTGCCGGACACAGGCCCCTTGCCCGCGACGTGAGCGACGAAGGCCTCCACCCACGCGTCGAAGCAGGCCATGGCCCCGGCTTCCTGTACCATATCGTCTGCCTGGTCGTCCGCATACGGGCGGCCCAGCCCGATCGATGCGTGGCGCCACAGCCGATCGGGCACCTCGATGCCGCTGTAGCGGCACTGCCAGACGAGGCCCTGGTAGGCGTTCCGCTCGTCGCCCCGATAGGGCTCCTGATCCGGGTCGAACCAGGCCTTGTGCCGCAGGACGCGCGGGCGGCGGTCGTCGTCGAGCTCGTTTCCGCCTTCGTTGCCGTAGCAGAAGAACGCAGCGGTGCGGCCTTCGAGGTGGTTCTTCGTCAACTCCTTCCAGAGCGGCGAGGTCTCCAGCGCCTGCGCCTTCAGGGTGCTCTTCTTGTCGATGAGATCGGGGCGGGGGTTGCCCCCGCTCATGCAGACGAGGCGGTCGAACATCGCCTTCAGGTTGGTGCTCGGCCCGTACCACCAGACGGGGCCGATGATCGCCCACGCATCGGCCCGCGCGAGGCGCTGGTAGAGCTTCTCGTTCCACATCAGGTCGGGCTGGTGGTCGCTGTCCGGTCCGTAGCAGTTGCAGGGCCAGACGCAGAGCGCCATCGAGGTGCCGACGCAGCCGTTGCAACCCTGGATTTTCGGCTTGCCGTGCTCGTTGCCGATGTCGACATGGTCGATCTGCCAGCCGGCGGGAAGGCGGCCGAGCATCCGGTGCATGAGCGCGCGCGCCTTCCCGTCGAGCCCCGGGCAGCCATCGAGCCTCCGGGCCGATCCGGCGATCAGCAGCACCTGCAGCGGCCGCTCCTCCAGCGGAAGAACCTCGGCCTCAGCGTTCAGGGCATTCAACGGAACAGTATTCCCGTCTCGAGCGACAGTGGAGAGCGAACGCTCGGGGTGAAGTTCAACAGGACTTCATCTGGAATGTTCCTCGCGCCGATCGAGGCAGCACGCTGCCGGAGGCGAGGAGGACGATCGAAGCGCGCGCCGGAGCGATGGTGGGCCGAGCCACAGGCTCGGCTGCGGCCTCCTGCGGCCGCGCTCATGCCGGGCGTTCCGCCCCTCGCTCCGACGCGGGGCGTCTCGACCAAGACGATCACCGGTGCGGGAGGGCAGGGAGGGCACTACGCAGTTTCCGCGCATCCCGGGGCAGAGGCGCGCGCCCTATTCATAAAACCTCCGATTGAATCAGCCGGACCGGTACGCGCGGTCTCGGAGCGGGCGGTCCGTGTGAACGACAACGACTCGATCGAGGCGCTGATAGCGCGCAACCGGCGGCTGGAGCAGGTCATCGCGCTGCTGACGGAGCACGTCGCCCCGCGTTCGGCGCGGCCTCCAGTCCTGACGATGCGCGTGCTTCGAGCGCTGGAGGCGGCTGCGCTCAGCGAGGGGGATCCGGCCTCCACCCGCGCGACGCTTCGGCGCGCCGCCGCGGCGCTGGCGGGCGAGGGGCGCACGGGCCGGTCCGGCGCCTCGCCGTCCCGACCCGCCTGACGGATCAGCCGCCCATCACGAGCGCCCAGTAGCGGCGATACCGGGTCGTCGGCGCGTCGGCGCGGGCGACGCCGATGCGCTTGATCTGCGGGATCAGCATGTTGCGATTGTGCTCGGGCGAAGCCTTCCAGCGCGCGAAGACCTCGTCGAACGTCTCGGAACCGGCGGACAGGTTCTCCGCGGCGTGGGCGCGTCCGAGGCCGGCCTGGGACATGCGCGAGGTGAAGGTACCGCCGAGATCGTGGCTGAGGCGGCCGGCCCGCGCATTCGCGGAGGCCTGATAGGAGGCCGCCGTCACGAGGCCCGCATCGACGGTGACCGGGCCGAGCCCGTGCTGGGCCCGGTAGCGGGAGATCGCGGCAGCCGCCGCCTGCTCGTCGAGGATCACGAGGCTCGTCGGCGCGTCCGCTCCGGGCAGGATCGCGGGTGAGCCGCAGCCGGCGAGCGACAGGAGGACGGCGGCGACGATCGCCGTGCGGGAGCGGACGAGAGAGGGGAGGGGCATCGGCTCGGCGGAGGCTCGTGTGAAGCTGCGCCCCGCCTTTCGGGCCCGATGCGGCGAAAGCTGGGCGTGTGGGCCGCCCGCGGCCCTCCGCCTGCCACCTGTTGCCGGGGAAGCACGGCGGCCGGCCTGCCCGGGAGCGCCGGCCGTCGCTTCGGGCGCTCAGCCTCGGGAAGCCTCTCGCGCAGGTAAAAGGGCCGCGCGCCGTCCCCGGGCGGAGCCGCTCCACATTTTCTGTCCCCGTGAGGCTTGCGTGAAAGATCGCGCGCAATCTAAAACCGTTCTACGATTCGGCTGCGCCGTGCGTCCGGCTCGAAGCGGGCCGGTTTCGAGGCCAATTCGGGGTTTCTTCCATGCTGCGGTCCCTCCTTCTCGGCGCGACGATCCTCGTCGGGTGCTCCCTGGCCGGGGAGGCTCCGGCGGAGGAGGCGGATCCCGGTGCGATCGTGAACGCCCTGGTGGCGGCTGGCGGCAACCAGCCCAAGGTGCGGGCGAGCGGGGCCAAGGGTGTCTGCGTCAAGGGCAGCTTCACGCCGGCCGCCGAGGCACAAACCCTCTCGAAGGCGCCGCACTTCGCCAGGACGGTCCCGGTGACGGCGCGGTTCTCGATGGGCGGCAGCAACCCCAAGGTGTCCGACAAGGCCAAGCCGGTCACCCGCGGATTCGCGATGCGCCTCGCCGATCCATCCGGCGATCTCGTGTTCGTGATCATCTCGGCGCCCGTCTTCTCGACGAGAACGCCGCAGCAACTCCTCGACTTCGCGACGGTGCGCGCGCCCGGACCCGATGGGAAGCCGGACGCCGAGAAGATCAAGGCCTTCGGGGCCGCCAATCCGGAGACGACGCGGCAGGCGGCCTGGCTCAACGCCCGGCCCGTTCCCGCGAGCTTCGCGGGCGTCGATTACTGGGGCGTGCATGCCTACACGCTGACCAACGCGAAGGGCGACGCGACGGTCGCGAAGCTGAAATGGGTCGCGGCGGCCGGCCAGCTCGGCCTGAGCGAGGACGAGCTCAAGGCGAAGCCCGACAGCTTCTACGCCGACGAGTTGAAGGAGCGCCTGTCGAAGGGGCCGGCGAGCTTCGACCTCGTCGCGGTGCTGGCGGAGTCGAACGACCCGACCAATGACCCGACCGCGATGTGGCCCGAGGAGAGCCGGAAGTCGGTGAAGCTCGGGACCGTGGCGATCACCGCGCTGGAGCCGGATGCGACCTGCGATGCGGCGACCTTCGATCCGGTCGCGGATCTGCCCGACGGCATCGCCGGGCCGGCGAACGATCCGATGTTCGCGATCCGCTCTCCGGCCTACGCGATCTCCCTGTCCCGCCGGACGAATTGAGGGCGGCGGGCGATCGATCGGGCGCGACGGAGACGGACCGTCCGCCACGGGACGGAGACCCCGCGCGGGTGCTCACTGCTCCGCATCGGCCCTGATCCGGCCGATTCGGGCACGGCCCTGAATCCGGACGTCGTTCGGCACCGCCCGTGCGGGCGGCGTGTCCGGCAGCGCACGCGAATTTGCCCGCCCTGAGGCAGGAAGCGTGCTGGCGATGAAGGGATTTGAGAAACGTGGCGCGGGCGACGGGGCTCGAACCCGCGACCTCCGGCGTGACAGGCCGGCACTCTAACCAACTGAGCTACGCCCGCGTGGCGTGGCCGCCTCAAGCGGCGACGGCCGGGGTTTAGGTGCGCGGCCGGGGGCTGTCAAGCAGCCGTCATCAGAATCGCGGGACGGCCGCGGGAGGCGGAGGATCCGGCGGCCGAAACCCGTCGCCCGCGCTGCTCGGCCCCTGCGCCGATCTGCCGTCTCGCGCCGCGTTTCCTGGTATACCATCTCTCGGAAGCAGGGCGTTGTGCGACGCGCAACGCTCTTGTTTCACCCGGACCGCTCGTCTAAGCCTCGCGCCGTGCGCTCTCTGGCATTGGAGGAATTCCACATGCCGGCATGAGGGGCGCCCCGCGGTCCCACACGAGCACGAGAGGCCTCGCATGACCGGCCTGTTGGCGGATTATCTTCCGCTCATCGTTTTCATCGGCGTGTCGCTGTTCATCGCGGTGGCGCTGCTCGTGGCGCCATTCCTCGTGGCCTACAACAGCCCGGACCCGGAAAAGCTCTCGGCCTACGAGTGCGGCTTCAACGCCTTCGACGACGCGCGCATGAAGTTCGACGTGCGCTTCTACCTCGTGGCCATCCTGTTCATCATCTTCGACCTCGAGGTGGCCTTCCTGTTCCCGTGGGCCATCACCTTCGGGGAACTCGGCTGGTACGGGTTCTGGTCGATGATGGTCTTCCTCGGTGTGCTGACGGTCGGCTTCGTCTACGAGTGGCGCAAGGGCGCCCTCGAGTGGGACTGAGACCGACCGCAGACCGCACCCGAGCCGCATCCCTTCCGAGGCATTCATGGCCCTCACCACCGACTTCTCCCGCGCTCCCACGATCGCGCCGCAGCCGAAGGGCATCATCGACCCCGCCACGGGCCGGCCGATCGGCGCGAACGATCCGACCTTCCTGTCGATCAACAGCGAGCTCGCCGACCGCGGCTTCCTCGTCACCTCGGCGGACGAGCTGATCAACTGGGCCCGCACCGGCTCGCTGATGTGGATGACCTTCGGGCTCGCCTGCTGCGCCGTCGAGATGATGCAGATGTCGATGCCGCGCTACGATTGCGAGCGCTTCGGCTTCGCGCCCCGCGGCTCGCCGCGCCAGTCCGACGTGATGATCGTGGCCGGCACCCTGACCAACAAGATGGCGCCCGCGCTCCGCAAGGTCTACGACCAGATGCCGGAGCCCCGCTACGTCATCTCGATGGGCTCCTGCGCCAATGGTGGCGGCTACTATCACTATTCCTACTCGGTGGTCCGCGGCTGCGACCGCGTCGTGCCGGTCGACATCTACGTGCCCGGCTGTCCGCCGACCGCGGAGGCGCTCCTCTACGGCGTCCTGCTGCTGCAGCGGAAGATCCGCCGCACCGGCACGATCGAGCGCTGAGGCACGGGCGCGATGACGAACGGAATCTCGATCCTTCCCCACACCCAGCCGGAGAGCGGTGACGCCGCGCTCCAGGCGCTGAGCGACCGCGTCGCGGCCGCACTCGGCCCCGCGATCGTCGAGCGTCGCATCGCCTTCGGCGAACTGACCCTGATCGTGCAGGCGAGCGACATCGTCTACGCGCTGACCTATCTGCGCGACGACCCGGCCTGCGCCTTCCGCTGCTTCATCGACATCTGCGGCGCCGATTACCCGGCCCGCGAGAAGCGCTTCGACGTCGTCTATCACCTGCTCTCGCTCCGGCATAACAGCCGCATCCGCGTGAAGGTCCAGACCGACGAGACGACGCCGGTCCCCTCCGTCATCGAGGTCTTCCCGGCCGCCAACTGGTACGAGCGCGAAACCTACGACCTCTACGGCATCCTGTTCTCGGGCCACCCGGACCTGCGCCGCCTGCTGACCGATTACGGCTTCGAAGGGCACCCCTTGCGCAAGGACTTCCCGCTGACCGGCTTCGTCGAGGTCCGCTACGATCAGGACGAGGCGCGCGTCGTCTACGAGCCCGTCAAGCTCACGCAGGAATTCCGCAACTTCGACTTCCTGTCGCCGTGGGAGGGCACGGATTACGTGCTTCCGGGCGACGAGAAGAAGTCGGTCTGAGGAGATCCGGATGACCGAGCACAACATCCGCAACTTCGCGATCAACTTCGGGCCGCAGCACCCGGCCGCGCACGGGGTGCTGCGCCTCGTGCTGGAACTCGACGGCGAGATCGTCGAGCGCGTCGACCCGCATATCGGGCTCCTCCACCGGGGCACCGAGAAGCTGATCGAGTACAAGACCTACCTGCAGGCGACACCCTATTTCGACCGGCTCGACTACGTCGCGCCGATGAACCAGGAGCACGCCTTCTGCCTCGCCATCGAGAAGCTCCTCGGTCTCGAGGTGCCGCGGCGGGCGAAGCTCATCCGGACGCTGTTCTGCGAGATCGGGCGGCTTCTCTCCCACCTCCTCAACGTCACGACGCAGGCGATGGATGTCGGCGCGCTGACGCCCCCGCTCTGGGGCTTCGAGGAGCGCGAGAAGCTGATGATCTTCTACGAGCGGGCCTCCGGCGCCCGGCTCCACGCCAATTACTTCCGGCCGGGCGGCGTGCACCAGGATCTGCCGCCGAAGCTCATCGACGACATCGAGGCCTTCTGCGAGACCTTCCCGCAGGTCGTGGACGACCTCGACAACCTCGTCATGGCGAACCGCATCTTCAAGCAGCGCAACGTCGACATCGGCATCGTGTCGGTCGACGAGGCGATGGAATGGGGCTTCTCCGGCGTGATGGTGCGCGGCTCCGGCATCCCGTGGGACCTGCGCAAGTCGCAGCCCTACGAGGCCTACGAGGAGATGGAGTTCGACATCCCCGTGGGGAAGAACGGCGACACCTACGATCGCCAGGTGATCCGCATGGAGGAGATGCGCGAATCCGTGCGCATCATGAAGCAGTGCATCGCCAAGCTGCGCGAGCCGGCGGGCCAGGGCCCGATCGCGGCGCTCGACGGCAAGGTGGCGCCGCCGCCGCGGCGCGAGATGAAGCGCTCGATGGAGGCGCTCATCCACCACTTCAAGCTCTACACGGAAGGCTTCCACGTGCCCGAGGGCGAGGTCTACGCGGCCGTCGAGGCGCCGAAGGGCGAGTTCGGCGTCTACCTGGTCTCGGACGGCACCAACAAGCCCTACCGCTGCAAGATCCGCGCGCCGGGCTTCGCCCACTTGCAGGCGATGGACTGGATGTGCCGCGGCCACATGCTGGCCGACGTCTCCTGCGTGCTCGGCACGCTCGACATCGTGTTCGGCGAAGTGGACCGCTGAAGGCTTCTTGAGACATGGCAAACCGCAGACTCGCCCCCGCCGCCGAGCAGCCCGAGAGCTTCGCGTTCACCCCTGACAATGCCGAGTGGGCGCAGGGGCAGATCGCGAAGTACCCGGAGGGCCGGCAGGCCTCCGCCGTGATCCCGCTCCTCTGGAAGGCGCAGGAGCAGAACGGCGGCTGGCTGCCCCGAGCCGCGATCGAGGCGGTCGCGGACCAGCTCGGCATGCCGCATATCCGCGTGCTCGAGGTCGCGACCTTCTACACGATGTTCGCGCTGGAGCCGGTGGGCCGCTACTGGATCCAGGTCTGCGGCACGGTGCCCTGCGATTCCTGCGGCTCGCGCGAGTTGAAGGCGATGCTGCACGAGCGCCTCGGCCCCCCCGGCCACGTGAGCCCGGACGGCACCTTCTCCTGGCTCGAGGTCGAGTGCCTCGGCGCCTGCTGCAACGCGCCGATGGCGCAGATCAACCACGATTACTTCGAGGACCTGACGCCGGAATCCCTCGGCAGGCTGATGGACGACCTCGCGGCCGGACGCCCCGTGAAGGTCGGCTCGCAGACCGGCCGCACCTCGTCCGAGCCGCAGGGCGCGGTGAACACGCTGCAGGACCCGAGCCTCTTCGACGGATCCCGCATCGGCGCGTGGCGCAAGCGCTTCGAGAACGGCGGCGAGGGTGAGGCGGCCAACGACGAGGCCGCGTCGAGCGAGCAGCGCGCCGCCAGCGACCCGAAGCCGGCCCGGCCAGATGCCGGCCGCGCCGTCGAGCGCCCCGTCACCGACGCGCCGGCCCAGCGTGTCGCCGAGGGCGAGACGCCCGTGAAGCCCGAGGACCGGGCCGATGCGGCCGACGGCGGCCGATCGACGGCCCAGCACGGCGAGGCGCGCCCGACGGTCCGCGACGAGCCCTCCGAGCGCGTCGCGGCGGATGAGCCGGCGGCGGCCGAGGCCGGCGCGCAATCAGCCCTGAAGCGGGACGAGCCCCCGCCCCAGCCCGCCGCTTCCGGCGCGAGCGAGGGCGAGATCGCGGCCGAGGCGGAGGAGAGCCGCATCGAGGCCAAGCTCGCCGAACTGCCGAAGGACGCGAGCCCCGAGCAGAAGGCGGACGCCGTCGGCACGCGGCCCACGGGCCTCGACGCTGCGCGGGCCGGCCAGCCCGACGCGTTGACGCGCATCAAGGGGATCGGCCCGGGCAACGAGCGCCGCCTCCACGCGCTCGGCATCTACCATTTCGACCAGATCGCCGCCTGGACCCGGGACGAAATCGCCTGGGTCGGCACCTACCTCGCCTTCCCCGGTCGGATCGACCGCGAGGATTGGGTGGGGCAGGCCAGGGCGCTGACCAAGTCGCTGAGCCGCTAGGGCAGGGGAACGTCGACATGCTCTCCGATCAGGATCGCATCTTCACCAACCTCTACGGCCTGCACTCGCCGGGCCTGGAGGCTGCCAAGCAGCGCGGCGCTTGGGACGGCACCAAGTTCCTGCTGGAGATGGGCCGCGACTGGATCATCGAGGAGATGAAGACCTCGGGGCTGCGCGGCCGCGGCGGCGCCGGCTTCCCGACGGGCCTCAAATGGTCCTTCATGCCCAAGAAGTCCGACGGGCGCCCGCACTACCTCGTCGTCAACGCCGACGAGTCGGAGCCGGGCACCTGCAAGGACCGGGAGATCATGCGGCACGACCCGCATCTCCTGATCGAGGGCTGCATGCTCGCCTCCTTCGCGATGAACGCGCATGCCTGCTACGTCTACATCCGCGGCGAGTACGTCGCGGAGAAGCACGCCCTGCAGCGTGCCGTCGACGAGGCCTACGAGGCCCGGCTCGTCGGCCAGGACAACGTGCACGGCTTCCCCTTCGACATCTACGTCCACCACGGCGCGGGCGCCTACATCTGCGGCGAGGAGACGGCCCTCATCGAGAGCCTCGAGGGCAAGAAGGGCATGCCGCGCCTGAAGCCCCCGTTCCCGGCCAATATGGGCCTCTACGGCTGCCCGACGACGGTCAACAACGTCGAGTCGATCGCGGTGGCCGGCACCATCCTGCGCCGCGGCGGCGCGTGGTTCGCGGGGCTCGGCGGCAAGAACAACACCGGCACCAAGCTGTTCTGCGTCTCCGGCCACGTGAACAAGCCCTGCAACGTCGAGGAGGAGCTCGGGATCACCTTCCGCGAGCTGATCGACAAGCATTGTGGCGGCATGCGCGGCGGCTGGGACAACCTGCTCTGCTCGATCCCCGGCGGCTCCTCGGTGCCGCTGGTGCCGGCCGAGCAGATCATCGACGCCAAGATGGACTTCGACACCTTGCGCAACCTCGGCTCGGGCCTCGGCACCGCGGCGGTGATCGTCCTCGACAAATCCACCGACATCGTCCAGGCGATCGCGCGCATCGCCTACTTCTACAAGCACGAGAGCTGCGGCCAGTGCACGCCCTGCCGCGAGGGCACGGGCTGGATGTGGCGCGTGATGCTGCGCATGGCCGAAGGCCGCGCGCAGAAGCGCGAGATCGACATGCTGTTCGACGTCACGAAGCAGATCGAGGGGCACACGATCTGCGCGCTGGGTGACGCGGCGGCCTGGCCGATCCAGGGCCTGATCCGCCACTACCGCCCCGAGATCGAGAAGCGGATCGACCGCTACAGCGCCAACCCGCATTCCGACCCCGTGCCCATGGCGGCGGAGTGAGCCCGCCCGCCGCGATGCAGTTCGAGACCGAGAAGCACGTATGACCAAGATCGTCGTCGACGGCACCGAGGTCGATGTCCCGGCCGAGTACACCCTGCTCCAGGCCTGCGAGGTCGCGGGTGCGGAGATCCCGCGCTTCTGCTTCCACGAGCGCCTGTCGATCGCCGGCAATTGCCGCATGTGCCTCGTGGAGCTGAAGGGCGCGCCGAAGCCCGTCGCCTCCTGCGCCTACGCGGTCAAGGATTGCCGGCCCGGCCCCAACGGCGAGCCGCCGGAGGTGCTGACGCGCTCCGGGCAGACCAAGAAGGCCCGCGAGGGGGTGATGGAGTTCCTCCTCATCAACCACCCGCTCGATTGCCCGATCTGCGACCAGGGCGGCCATTGCGACCTGCAGGACCAGGCGATGGCCTACGGCGTCGACTCGACCCGCTACGGCGAGAACAAGCGCGCCGTCGAGGAGAAGTACATCGGCCCGCTGGTGCGGACCGCCATGAACCGCTGCATCCACTGCACCCGCTGCGTGCGCTTCCTCGCGGAGGTGGCCGGCGTGCCGGATCTCGGCGCGATCGGCCGCGGCGAGGACATGGAGATCACGAGCTACCTCGAGCAGGCGATGCATTCGGAGCTGCAGGGGAACGTCGCCGACCTCTGCCCGGTGGGCGCGCTCGTGCACAAGCCGCAGAGCTACAACGTCCGCCCCTGGGAGCTGACGAAGACCGACTCGGTCGACGTGATGGACGCGGTGGGCTCGGCGATCCGCGTCGATTCCCGCGGCCGCGAGGTCATGCAGATCGAGCCGCGCGTCAACGAGGCGATCAACGAGGAGTGGATCTCGGACAAGACCCGCCACTCCGTCGACGGCCTGCGCCTGCAGCGCCTCGACCGTCCGTACCTGCGCGAGAACGGCCGGCTCCGCCCGGCCACCTGGAACGAGGCCTTCGGCGCCATCGCGGCCCGGATGAAGGGCGCGGACCCGAAGCGCGTCGGCGCGCTCGTCGGCGATCTCGCGGCCGTCGAGGAGACCTATGCGCTGAAGGGCCTGATGACGTCCCTCGGCGTCGCGAACCTCGATTGCCGGCAGGCCGGCGAGGCCCTCGATCCGGCCTGGGGCCGGGCCGCCTACACGTTCGGGCCGACGATCCCCGGTATCGAGGAGGCGGACGCGATCCTGCTCGTCGGCGCCAACCCGCGCCTCGAGGCGTCCCTGCTCAACGTCCGCATCCGCAAGCGCTGGCGCATGGGTCCCCTGCCGGTCGGCATGATCGGCGAGCCGGCGGACCTCACCTATCCCCACATCCATCTCGGCGCCGGGCCCGAGACGCTGGCCGATCTCGCCGCGGGCCGCCACAGCTTCGCAGAGACGCTGAAGGCGGCCGCCAAGCCCATCGTCCTCGTCGGCATGGGCGCGCTCGCGCGCCCGGACGGCGGCGCGATCCTCGCCGCCGCCGCTGCTCTCGCCAGGGATGTCGGCGCGGTGAGCCCGGGCTGGAACGGCTTCGGCGTGCTGCACACGGCGGCCGCCCGCGTCGGCGCGCTCGATCTCGGCTTCGTGCCGGGGGAGGGGGGCCTCGATCTCGCCGGTATGATCGCGCCGGGCGCCCTCGACGTGGTCTTCAATCTCGGCGCCGACGAGGTCGAGATCGGGCCGGGCGCCTTCGTGATCTACCAGGGCACCCATGGCGACCGCGGCGCCTCCCGCGCCGACGTGATCCTTCCGGGCGGGGCCTATACCGAGAAGAACGCGACCTACGTGAACCTCGAAGGCCGCGTGCAATGGGCGAACCGCTCGTCCTTCCCGCCGGGCGATGCCCGCGAGGATTGGGCGATCCTGCGCGCGCTCTCCGACGTGCTGGGCAAGCGCCTGCCGTACGATTCGCTCACCGCGCTCCGCCGCGCGCTCTACGCCGACCACCCGCATCTCGCGGCGGTCGACGCGGTCGAGCCCGCCGACGCGGCCGCGGCGCTCGAGACCCTGGCCGGCCTCGGCGGCACGCCCGCGCGCGAGCCGTTCCGCTCGCCGATCCTCGACTTCTACCTCACCAACCCGATCGCCCGCGCCTCGCGGGTGCTCGCCGAGTGCTCGAGCCTCGCCCGCGGGCGCGCGCTCGAGGCCGCGGAATAAGGCCGCCTGCGATGACCTTCTGGGAAGTGCTCGGCACCGTCCTCCTGATCGCGCTGAAGAGCTTCGTGCTGCTCGCGGCCCTGCTCGTCTTCATCGCCTACGCGCTGCTCGCCGACCGGAAGATCTGGGCGGCGGTGCAGCTGCGCCGCGGCCCGAACGTGGTCGGGCCCTGGGGCCTGCTGCAATCCTTCGCCGACCTGCTGAAGTTCGTTCTCAAGGAGCCCGTCATCCCGGCGGGCGCCAACAAGGCCATCTTCCTCCTGGCGCCCCTCGTCTTCGCGACTCTGGCGCTCGCCTCCTGGGCGGTGATCCCGCTGGCCGACGGCTGGGCCATCGCCGACATCAACGTCGGGATCACCTACATCTTCGCGATCTCGTCGCTGGGCGTCTACGGCGTCATCATGGGCGGCTGGGCCTCGAACTCGAAATACGCCTTCCTCGGCGCGCTCCGCTCGGCCGCGCAGATGATCTCCTACGAGGTCTCCCTCGGCTTCGTGATCATCTGCGTGCTGCTCTGTGCCGGCTCGCTCAACCTCTCGCGGATCGTGCTGGCGCAGGACACCGCGCTCGGGCTCTTCGGCTGGTACTGGCTCTGGCTGTTCCCGATGTTCGTGGTGTTCTTCATCTCGGCCCTCGCCGAGACGAACCGCCCCCCCTTCGACCTGCCTGAGGCCGAATCCGAGCTCGTGGCCGGCTACATGGTGGAGTATTCCTCCACGCCCTACCTGCTCTTCATGCTCGGCGAGTACGTGGCCATCATGACCATGTGCGCGCTCGGCACCGTGCTGTTCCTCGGCGGCTGGCTCTCGCCGATCCCGTTTGCGCCCTTCACCTGGGTGCCGGGCGTGATCTGGTTCGCGATCAAGGCGAGCTTCCTGTTCTTCATGATCGCCATGGTGAAGGCCATGGTGCCCCGCTACCGCTACGACCAGCTCATGCGGCTCGGCTGGAAGGTCTTCCTGCCCCTCTCGCTGATCTCGGTCGTCGTCGTCGCCTTCGTCCTCAAGCTCACCGGCCTCGCGCCGGGGGCCTGAGCCACACCCAATCGGAGATCGCGCCATGAAGCTCGATCAAGTCGCCAAGGGCCTCCTCCTGAAGGAGTTCGTGTCGGGGTTCGCCCTCGCCATGAAATACTTCTTCAAGCCCAAGGCCACGATCAACTACCCCTTCGAGATGGGCCATCGCGGCCCCCGCTTCCGGGGCGAGCACGCGCTGCGCCGCTACCCCAACGGCGAGGAGCGCTGCATCGCCTGCAAGCTCTGCGAGGCGATCTGCCCGGCCCAGGCCATCACCATCGAGGCGGGCCCTCGCCGGAACGACGGCACGCGCCGGACGACCCGCTACGACATCGACATGGTGAAGTGCATCTATTGCGGCATGTGCCAGGAGGCCTGCCCGGTGGATGCCATCGTCGAGGGGCCGAATTTCGAGTTCTCGGTCGAGACCCGCGAGGAGCTTCTCTACGACAAGGAGAAGCTCCTCCTGAACGGCGACCGCTGGGAGCGCGAGATCGCGCGCAACATCGCCCTCGACGCGCCCTACCGCTGAGGCAAACCGGAACCCGCGCTGTTGTGCCATACGGCAGCGGGGCCTATAGACGGGCCGCCCGCGCGACCTGATCGTTCACGAGGCAGAAGGGGCCGCGCCACGCGGCTGACTCCGACACTCCGATGACTGCAGCCGCCGCCTTCTTCTACCTGTTCGCGAGCGTCGCCATCGCCTCGGGCTTCATGGTGATCGCCTCCCGCAATCCCGTCGCCTCGGTGCTGTTCCTGATCCTGGCCTTCGTCAACGCGGCGGGCCTGTTCGTGCTGATGGGCGCCGAGTTCCTCGCGATGATCCTGGTCGTCGTCTATGTCGGCGCGGTCGCGGTGCTGTTCCTGTTCGTCGTGATGATGCTCGACGTCGATTTCGCCGAGCTGCGCCAGGGCTTCCAGCAATACCTGCCCGTGGGCGCGCTGATCGGCGCGATCTTCCTGATCGAGCTCGTCCTCGTGGTCGGCTCGTGGACGATCGACCCCGGCCTCGTGCAGGCGCCGCTCGGCAACGCCGCGATGGGCGAGAGCTTCACCAACACCGCCGCGCTCGGCCGCGTGCTCTACACGGAATACGCCTACTTCTTCCAGATCGCGGGCCTCGTGCTCCTCGTCGCGATGATCGGCGCGATCGTGCTGACGCTGCGCGACCGGCCGGGCGTCAAGCGCCAGAACATCGCGGTCCAGAACGCCCGCACGCAGGGCATGGCGGTCGAGACCCGCAAGGTGCCTTCGCGACAGGGCGTCGAGGTTTGAGTTTTCCCCCTCCCCTTGCGGGGAGGAACCAAGGGTGGGCGCTGCCGGACGAGGCTCGGTGGCGCCTCCCGCACGACCCCCAACCTCAATCTCTTCCCGCAACGGGGAGGAGAGCAGGTCGGAGCTTGAGGAAACGATGATCGAACTGAGCCACTACCTCACGGTCGCCGCGATCCTGTTCACGCTCGGCGTGCTCGGCATCTTCATCAACCGCAAGAACGTCATCGTGATCCTGATGTCGGTGGAGCTGATCCTGCTCGCCGTGAACATCAACCTCGTGGCGTTCTCCACCCACCTCAACGACATCACGGGCCAGGTCTTCGCGCTGTTCGTCCTCACGGTCGCCGCCGCGGAGGCCGCCATCGGCCTCGCCATCCTCGTCGTGTTCTTCCGCAATCGCGGCTCCATCGCGGTCGAGGACGTGAGCATGATGAAGGGCTGACGGGAAGCCGCCGCCTGGACCCCCTTGGACTCGACGCGCGGCCGACGACGCCGCGCGAGGCCGGACGCTAGAGAACGATGTATCACGCGATCGTCTTCTTCCCCCTCATCGGCGCGCTCGTCGCCGGCCTGTTCGGCCGTTTCCTCGGCGCGAGGGCCTGCGAGTACCTGACGACGAGCTGCCTCGCCTTCTCGGCGCTGCTCTCCTGGGGCGTCTTCTTCGAGGGGGCGGACCACGCGACGCGGGTGCAGGTGGCGACGTGGTTCACGGCCGGCGACCTCGTCGTCGACTGGGCCTTCCGCATCGACACGCTCACGAGGGTCATGCTCGTCGTGGTCACGACGGTCTCGACCCTCGTGCACCTCTACTCCATCGGCTACATGGAGGAGGATCCGCACCGGCCGCGCTTCTTCGCCTACCTGTCGCTGTTCACCTTCGCCATGCTGATGCTGGTGACGGCCGACAACCTCGTGCAGATGTTCTTCGGCTGGGAGGGCGTCGGCCTCGCCTCCTACCTGCTGATCGGATTCTGGTACGAGAAGCCCTCGGCGAATGCCGCCGCGATGAAGGCCTTCATCGTCAACCGCGTCGGCGATTTCGGGTTCTCCCTCGGCATCTTCCTCGTCTTCGTGCTGTTCGGCTCGGTCGCCTTCGACGGCATCTTTCCGCGCGTGAACGAACTCAAGGACGCGCATTTCCACTTCCTCGGCTACGACTGGCACGCCCTGACCCTCGCCTGCCTGCTGCTGTTCATGGGCGCGATGGGCAAGTCGGCGCAGTTCCTGCTCCACACCTGGCTGCCCGATGCCATGGAGGGCCCGACGCCGGTCTCGGCGCTGATCCACGCCGCCACCATGGTCACGGCCGGCGTCTTCATGGTCGCGCGCCTCTCGCCGCTCTTCGAGCTGGCGCCGAACGCGCTCATCGTCGTCACGGTCATCGGCGGCATCACCGCCTTCTTCGCGGCGACCGTCGGCCTCGTGCAGAACGACATCAAGCGGGTCATCGCCTACTCGACCTGCTCGCAGCTCGGCTACATGTTCGTGGCGCTGGGCGTCGGGGCGTACTCCGTCGGTATCTTCCACCTGTTCACGCACGCCTTCTTCAAGGCGCTGCTGTTCCTCGGGGCCGGCTCGGTCATCCACGCGATGCACCACGAGCAGGACATGCGGAACATGGGCGCGCTGCGCCCCTACATCCCCTTCACCACCGCCATGATGGCGATCGGCACGCTCGCGCTGATCGGCTTCCCGTTCACGGCCGGCTATTACTCGAAGGACGCGATCATCGAGGCGGCCTATGCCTCGACCCGGCCGGGCCACACGCTGGCCTTCATGGCCACCGTGATCGCCGCCTTCTTCACCTCGTTCTACTCCTGGCGCCTGTTCTTCATGACCTTCGAGGGCCCGGCCCGCTGGGTCGATCACGGCGCGCACGGTCACGCCGACCACCACGCGGCCGTCGCCCATGCGGGCGCTCACGGCCATGCCGACCCGCATCAGGCGGACGGGCTGCCCGGCCACCACGAGGGCGTCGCGCACGACGATCACGGCCACGACGTCGAGCCCGCCTCGCACAGCGCCATCGAGCACCACGACCACCACCCGCACACGCCGCACGAGAGCCCGTTCACCATGACGTTCCCGCTGGCGATCCTCGCCTTCGGGGCGCTGTTCGCCGGCCTGATCTTCAAGGACCGCTTCATCGGCGAGGGCATGGAGGCGTTCTGGGGCCACGCGCTCGCGCACGGGCCGGACAACCACATCATGCACGAGATGCATCACGTGCCGGGCTGGGTCGTCGCCTCGCCCTTCATCATGCTGGTGCTCGGCTTCCTTCTCGCCTTCTGGATGTACATTCGCCGGCCGGAACTGCCCGGCCGCCTCGCCGCGCAGCAGCCAATCCTGTACCGGTTCCTGCTCAACAAGTGGTACTTCGACGAGATCTACGACCGCATCTTCGTGCGGCCCGCCAAGGATTTCGGCCTGTTCCTCTGGAAGGAGGGCGACGGCCGGGTAATCGACGGTCTGGGACCGAACGGCATCGCGGCCCGCGTGGTCGACGTGACCCGCGGCGTGGTCCGCCTCCAGACCGGCTACGTCTACCACTACGCTTTCGTGATGCTCGTCGGCGTCGCCGGCCTGATCAGCTGGTACCTGATGTCCGGCCTGCCGAAGGGCGGGCACTGATGGCCGTCAACGAGAAGAACGGGAATCTCCGCTGATGTTCGGCCTCGGCATCCTCTCCGGCCTGCTCATCGTGCCGCTTGCGGGCGCGGCCTTCATCCTCACGCTGAACGGCGACGAGGAGAGCGTGAAGCGCAACGCCCGCTGGGCGGCGCTGGCCACGACGATCGTCACCTTCCTGCTCTCGCTCGTCGCCTGGGGCCGCTACGACGCGACCTCTTCGAGCTTCCAACTCGTCGAGAGCCATGCTTGGCTCACCGACACGATCCGCTTCAAGCTCGGCGTCGACGGCTTCTCGATGCCGCTGATCCTGCTCACGACCTTCCTGATGCCGTTCTGCATCGGCGCCTCGTGGCACGCGATCGAGACCCGGGTGAAGGAATACTTCGTCGCCTTCCTGGTCCTCGAGACGACGATGATCGGCGTGTTCCAGGCCCTCGACCTGGTGCTGTTCTACCTGTTCTTCGAGGCCGGCCTGATCCCGATGTTCCTGATCATCGGCATCTGGGGCGGCAAGCGGCGCATCTACGCGAGCTTCAAGTTCTTCCTCTACACGCTGCTCGGCTCAGTGCTGATGCTGCTCGCCATCATGGCGATGTACTGGCACGCGGGCACCACCGACATCCCGACGCTCCTGCAGACGCGCTTCCCCACGCACATGCAGACCTGGCTGTGGCTCGCCTTCTTCGCCTCCTTCGCGGTGAAGATGCCGATGTGGCCGGTCCATACCTGGCTTCCCGACGCTCACGTCGAGGCGCCGACGGCGGGTTCGGTGATCCTGGCGGGCATCCTCCTGAAGATGGGCGGCTACGGCTTCATCCGGGTCTCGCTGCCGATGTTCCCGGACGCCTCGCAGAGCTTCGCGCCGCTCGTCTTCGCCCTCTCCGTGATCGCGATCATCTTCACCTCGCTGATCGCGATGATGCAGACCGACATCAAGAAGCTGATCGCCTACTCGTCCGTCGCCCATATGGGCTTCGTGACGCTCGGCCTCTTCACGATGAACGAGCAGGGCATCCAGGGCGCGCTGTTCCTGATGATCTCGCACGGCATCGTGTCCGGCGCGCTCTTCCTCTGCGTCGGCGTGATCTACGACCGGATGCACACCCGCGAGATCGCGGCCTATGGCGGCCTCGTGAACCGGATGCCGCTCTACGCGGTCGCCATGATGGTCTTCACCATGGCCAATGTGGGCCTGCCCGGGACATCCGGCTTCGTCGGCGAGTTCCTGGCGATGACCGGCGCCTTCAAGGCGAACCCGACGGTGGCCTTCTTCTCGGTCTTCGGCATCATCCTGTCGGCGGCCTACGCCCTCTGGCTCTACGCCCGCGTGATCTACGGCAAGCTTGAGAAGCCCTCGCTGAAGGGCATCCTCGACCTCGACCTCCGCGAGAAGCTGATCCTCGCGCCGCTCGTCGCGCTGACGATCTATTACGGCGTGCACCCGGCCCCGATCCTCGACACGTTCGCGCCCTCCACCGAGGCGCTGATGGCGAGCATCAAGACCGCCCTCTCGAACACGCAGACCGCGGCCGCCGCGCTGCCCGTCGCGCGCTGAAGGCAAACGGAACCATGACCGCCGCCCAGACCGTCCTTCCGACCCTCGCGCCGCTCCTGCCCGAGCTGATCCTCGCCGTCGGCGTCATGGTGCTGATCCTCTACGGCGCCTTCCGCGGCGAGCGCTCGGTGGAGGGCGTCAATGTCGGCGCCCTGCTCCTTCTGCTGCTGGCCTTCTTCGTGGTCGTCTCGCAGCCCGCGGGCATGAAGGTGACGACGCTGTCGGGCGCCTTCATCTCGGACGCCTTCTCCCGGGTGATGAAGGGGCTGATCCTGCTCGGCTCGTCCGCCACGATCCTGCTCTCGCGCGACTATTTCCAGCGCGAGCGGATCGACCGGTTCGAGTACCCGATCCTGATCGTGCTCTGCACGATCGGCATGATGGTGATGGCCTCGGCCAACGACCTCATCGCCCTCTATCTCGGGCTGGAGCTGCAATCGCTCGCGGCCTACGTCATCGCCGCCTTCCACCGGGACAATCTGAAGTCGACGGAAGCGGGCCTGAAATACTTCGTCCTCGGCGCTCTCTCCTCGGGCATGCTGCTCTACGGCGCCTCGCTGGTCTACGGATTCACGGGCACCGTCTCCTTCCCCGGAATCGTCTCGGCCCTGCACGGCGAGGCGGGCTTCGGCATCGTTCTCGGCATCGTGTTCGTGGCGGCGGGCGTCGCCTTCAAGATGTCGGCGGTGCCGTTCCACATGTGGACGCCCGACGTCTACGAGGGCTCGCCGACGCCGGTGACCGCCTTCTTCGCCTCGGCCCCGAAGATGGCCGCGGTCGCGATGACCGTGCGCGTCTTCATCGGCGCCTTCCCGGATGTGACCGCGATCTGGCAGCAGATCATCGTCTTCGTCTCGATCGCCTCGATGGCGCTCGGCTCCTTCGCGGCGATCGGCCAGCGCAACATCAAGCGCCTGATGGCCTATTCGTCGATCGGCAACATCGGCTACGCGCTGATCGGCCTCGCCGCCGGCTCGCAGGAGGGCGTGCAGGGCGTGGTGATCTACATGATCATCTACCTCGCCATGACGCTCGGCGCCTTCGCGATCATCCTCTCGCTGCGGCGGCGCGACGAGATGTTCGAGACGATCGACGATCTCTCCGGCCTCTCGCGCACCCATCCGGTGCTCGCCTTCTGCCTCGCGATGATGATGTTCTCGCTCGCCGGCATCCCGCCGCTGGCCGGCTTCTTCGCGAAGTTCTACGTCTTCGCCGCCGCCATCAAGGCGGGCCTCGTGACGCTCGCCGTGATCGGCGTCGTGACGAGCGTGGTTGGCGCCTATTACTACCTGCGCATCGTCAAGGTGATGTATTTCGACGAGGCGAAGGCTCCCTACGAGGCGATGGCGCCGGGCCTCCGAATCGTTCTGGCCATCTCCAGCGTCGTCGTGATCCTGTTCTTCCTGCTCCCCGGTCCGCTCCGGGGCGCCGCGGACGCCGCGGCGAGGTCGCTGTTCTGAGATCCCGTTGAGCTACCGGCTCAGCGAGGCGGCGCGGGCGGCGGGGCATCGGCTCCACGTCCACGAAAGCCTCGGCTCGACGAACACCGAGGCCATGGAGCGCGCGCGTGCGGGCGAGACGGGCCCGCTCTGGGTCGTCGCCCGCCGCCAGGAGGCGGGGCGCGGCCGCCGTGGCAACACCTGGACGTCGCTGCCCGGCAACCTCGCCGCGAGCCTGCTCTGGCCGGTGGCGGGCGTCGAGGCGGACCGGGTCGCGACCCTCGGCTTCGTGGCGGGCGTCTCGCTGGCCGCCGCGGTCGCAGACGCCTGCGGCACCGTGCCGGGCTGCGATCCGGGCCGCGGCTCCCGATCTATCGCTCTGAAATGGCCCAACGACGTGCTGGCGGACGGCGCCAAGCTCGCCGGCATCCTGTTGGAGGCGGAGGTACTGCCCGGTGGGCGGCGGGCGGTGGTGATCGGCTTCGGCGTCAATGTCGCGGCCTCCCCCGAAGGCTTGGCCTACCCGGCAACGTCGCTCTCCGCACTGGGAAGCGGGGCCGGAGCGGAGAAAGTTCTTGAATTCCTCTCCGGCCATGTCACCGAGGCGGCGCGCCTCTGGGATGGCGGACGGAATTTCGCAGGCATTCGCGCGCGCTGGCTGGCGCGGGCCGCCGGGCTCGGGTCGCGGATCGCGGTCCGCACCGGCGGCGAGACGCTGGAAGGCCTGTTTGACACGATCGACGAGGGGGGGCGGCTCGTGATCCTCGCCCCGGACGGCACGCGCAGGACCGTGACGGCGGGCGAGGTGCATTTCGGGACGGCCGCGACGGCGGCGTGAGTTTGGGTTGAACTTGATGACGACAGGGCAAGACGACCTCGTCTTCCTGCCGCTCGGCGGCGTGGGCGAGATCGGGATGAATGCAGGCCTCTACGGGTTCGGCCCGGAGAAGCGCCGGAAATGGATCCTGGTCGATTGCGGCATGGGCTTCGCGGGCGAGGAGGCGATGCCGGGCATCGACCTCATGTTCCCGGATCTCTCCTTCATCGAGGAGCGCAAGGCCGATCTCCTCGGGATCTTCATCACGCACGCGCATGAGGATCACATCGGGGCGATCAGCGAGCTCTGGCCGCGGCTGCGCGCGCCCGTCTACGCGACGCGCTTTGCCAAGAACCTCCTGGAGGCCCGCCGCCTGGGCGAGCCCGGCGCGCCCAAGGTCGAGCTGAAGGAGGTCGTGCCGGGCCGGCGTGTCACGGTCGGCCCCTTCGACATCGAGTTCGTGCCGGTCTCGCACTCGATCCCCGAGTCGAACGCGGTGGCGATCCGCACCGCGCACGGCCTCGTCGTCCATACGGGCGACTGGAAGCTCGATCCGACGCCGATCCTCGGCGACGTCACGGAGGAGGCGTCCTTCCGTAAGCTCGGCGACGAGGGGATCATCGCGCTCGTCTGCGATTCGACGAACGTGGTGCGCGAGGGCCGCTCCCCGAGCGAGGCGGAGGTCGCCGCGACGCTCAAGCGTCTCATCACCGAGTCGGAGCACCGGGTCGCCGTGACGACCTTCGCCTCGAACGTCGCCCGCATCCGCGCGGTGGCTGAGGCCGCCCAGGCCTGCGGGCGCCAGGTGGTCGCGGTGGGGCGGGCCATGGACCGGGTCATCGAGGTGGCCCGGGAATGCGGCTACCTCGACGGCCTGCCCGAGTTCCTGAGCCCGGATTCCTACGGCAACCTGCCGCGCTCCAAGGTGGTGGCGTTGCTGACGGGCTCGCAGGGCGAGGCGCGGGCGGCGCTGGCGCGGGTCTCGCGGCGCGATCACCCAGCCATCACGCTCGCCGGCGGCGACCGGGTGATCTTCTCCTCGCGCGCCATCCCCGGCAACGAGCGGGATGTCGGCTCCATCATCAACGACCTGATCAACCAGGGCGTCGAGGTGGTGACGGACCGGACCGAACTCGTCCACGTCTCCGGCCATCCCCGCCGGGAGGAGATGGCCGAGATGTATGCCTGGACCCGGCCTCGCACCGCGATCCCGGTCCACGGCGAGGCGCTCCACCTCGACGAGCACGCCCGCTTCGCCCGGGCGCAGGGTGTCCCGAACGTGGTCAAGGCCCGCAACGGCAGCCTGATCCGCCTCGCGCCCGGCACGCCGGAGGTGATCGACCACACGAAGGCCGGGCGCCTGTTCAAGGACGGCAACGTCCTCGTCGACGACAAGGATCGGGCGATCCCCGAGCGGCGCAAGCTCGCGATGTCGGGCATGGTCTCGGTCGCCATCGCCATCGACGAGGACGGCGACGTGGCCGGCGAGCCGGCCGTCGACATCATGGGCCTGCCGAACCGCGGCCGCGACGGCGAGCCCCTGATCGACACGGTGGTCGAGATCGTCTCGCGCACCCTGTCCGGCCTCTCGAAGGGCAAGCGCCGCGACGCCGACGCCGTCGAGAAGGCGGTCGACCGCGCCATCCGCTCCGGCGTCAACGAGGTCTGGGGCAAGAAGCCCGCCTGCCACGTGCAGGTGGTCGAGGTGTGATAGGACTGGCACTGACGAGATGCCCCTCCCCGCGAAAGGGGAGGGAAGAACCTGCGACCGGGAGGAAACGATATGATCGGGCGGCTCAACCACGTGGCCATCGCGGTGCGCGATCTTGAGGCGGCCTCGGCCGTCTACCGGGACACGCTCGGCGCCAAGCTCTCCGAGCCGCTGCCCCAGCCCGAGCACGGCGTCACCGTCGTGTTCGTGGAACTGCCCAACAGCAAGATCGAGCTGATGGAGCCGCTGGGCGAGGGCTCGCCGATCGAGGGCTTCGTCGAGCGCAATCCGGGCGGCGGCATCCACCACGTCTGCTACGAGGTGGACGACATCATCGCCGCCCGCGACCGCCTCAAGGGCCAGGGGGCCCGCGTGCTCGGCACCGGGGAGCCCCGCATCGGCGCCCACGGCAAGCCGGTGCTGTTCCTCCACCCGAAGGACTTCCTCGGCACGCTCGTCGAGCTGGAGCAGGTCTGAGGGATTGCGCGGGATGCACGCCCTCAGCCGCTCCACTCCGCTGACCGTCGGGGCCGTGGTGGTGCTGGCCGCTGCCTTCGTGGCGCTGGCGGTCAGCCTCTTCAAGCTCACGATCGGCGGGGCGGCCGCGCTCTACTTCGTGCTGTGGTGGACGCTCCTCTTCGCGATCCTGCCCATCCGCAATCAGCCCGAGACCCGGCCCGAGCACATCGTGCCGGGCCAGGACCCCGGCGCGCCCGCCCTGCCGCGGCTGCGCGAGAAGGCGATCTGGACGAGCCTGTTCGCCGGGGCGGCCTTCCTGGGGGCGCTCGCCGTCTTCCCGCTCGCGGGTTTGTAAACCGCCCTTCGATTGACAGGCCGCCAGCCCCTCCCGACAACCCGTGACAAGACGTGCGGGTGCACCCGATACGTCACGAGCATCGGGAGGAGCTTATGCTGCCGCAGGCGGGCACGGCGCAGAGCAGCGCCGCGGACGAGGCGGGCGCCGGCCGCAGGCGCTGGCTCCTGCCCTTCATGCTGGCCCTGTTCTTCACCTGGGGGCTGGCCACCGTCCTCGTCGACATCATCACCCCGAAGCTGAAGAGCCTGTTCGCCCTGAGCTATGCCGAGGCGACGCTCACCCAATTCTGCTTCTTCCTCGCCTACGCCATCGTCTCCCTGCCGGCGGGGCTCCTCGTCGCCCGCATCGGATTCATGCGCGGCCTCGTCCTCGGTCTCGTCGTGATGGCCGCGGGCGGGGTGATGTTCGCGCCGGCCGCCCGGGTCGGGCTCTACCCGCTCTTCCTCCTCGCCCTGTTCGTGATGGCCTCCGGCATCGCGATCCTGCAGGTGGCGGCCAACCCCCTCGTGACGAAGCTCGGGCCCGCCGCCCAGGCGCCGAGCCGGCTGACGCTGGCCCAGACCTTCAACTCGCTCGGGACCACGGTCGGCCCGGTCATCGGTGCCTGGGCGATCCTGTCCCACGAGCCGGCGACGCCCGCCGACCCCGCCGCTCTGGCGCCCGGGGCGCTCGCCGCCGCGCGTCAGGCGGAGGCCGCCGTGCTGCAGGTGCCGTTCCTCGTCATCGCGGGCGGGCTGATCGGCCTCGCGATCCTGTTCTGGTCCGTGCGCTCCTGGGTGCGGGAGGATGAACACGCCGCCGAGGTGCAGGGGCTCGGCCTCGACCTCCTGCGCCGGCCGCGCCTCGCCCTCGGGGCGGCGGCGATCTTCCTCTACGTCGGTGCCGAGGTCGCGATCGGCACGCTCATGGTGAGCTACCTCGAGCAGCCCCGGGTGCTCGGCGCCGATCCGGCGACGGCCGGCCATCTCCTCAGCTTCTACTGGGGCGGGGCTCTCGTCGGGCGCATAATCGGCAGCGTCGCGCTCCGCCACGTCCGGGCGGGCGCCGCGCTCGCGGCCTGCGCCGTCGCGGCCGCCTTGCTCGCCACCGTATCGGGCCTGTCCGAGGGACCGCTCGCCGCCTGGACGCTGCTCGCCGTGGGGCTTGCCAACGCCATCATGTTCCCGACGATCTTCGCCCTGGCGATCGAGGGGCTCGGCGAGCGCACGGCGCAAGGGGCGGGCATCGTCTGCGTCGCCATCGTCGGCGGAGCGATCATCCCCGTGGCGACGGGCTACCTTGCCGACCATGTCGGCCTGAGCTTCGCCCTCGGCGCGCCCGTCCTCTGCTACCTCTGCATCGCGGCCTATGCCCTCGCCAATCTGCGCGAGACGGCGCAGGAGGGCGGCGCGTCGCCGACCAGAGCGATCGCCTGACGGAAGCGGCCCGCTCCAGTCCCTCGCCCCGCGCGCAGGATCCGGGTGAGACTGTCCGTCGATCGCTCGCGGATCTGCGGGCTCGCCCGCTGAAATCGCGGTGGCCACTCGGATGCAAGCATAAAGGATGGGCCGGTCAGACCGGCAGGCTCGATGGCGGGTCCCGGAAAAACAAAAAAGCAAGGCGTTACGCCTTGCTTGAAGAGCTGTTGCTCGTCTCAGCCTTGAATTGTCCTACGCATTGCCTGCGTGGCGGCTGAATGTTCCTCCCAAGACTCGGACCGTGCGCTGCCTCTGGACGGCTGCGCGACCATCGCGGCACGCTTATAGGAATAAGATTTCGCCCTGTCACGGGGTCTGGAGCAGAAATCTGCGTTTTTTTGCCGACGATGCGGCAAACCGTCCCGACGCGACGTTCAAGATCGCGAAGAGGGACCGATGCCGGACCGGGGCCGCCCGTGCCGTCGTGGCGGGCAGCCGGTGCAGGCGTCTGCGGCGCTTGTGTTTTCCCGATGCAATGTGTTGTGTGCCCCGGCGCGCCGCGGACACCCCCGGCCAGCCAGCATCCGACCACGACTTTAGGCTCCCCATGCGCCTTTCCCGCTATTTCCTGCCCACCCTGCGCGAGACGCCGAAGGAAGCCGAGATCGTCTCGCACCGGCTGATGCTCCGCGCCGGGCTCGTCCGTCAGGAATCGGCCGGCATCTACGCGTGGCTGCCGCTGGGCCTGCGCGTCCTGAACAAGGTCTGCGCGGTGATCCGGGAGGAGCAGGACCGGGCCGGTGCCGTCGAGCTCCTGATGCCGACCGTGCAATCGGCCGAGCTCTGGCGGGAATCGGGCCGCTACGAGGCTTACGGCAAGGAGATGCTCCGCATCACCGACCGCCACGAGCGCGAGATGCTCTACGGCCCCACCGCCGAGGAGGTGGTCACGGAGATCTTCCGGGCGAGCGTGCGCTCCTACAAGGATCTGCCGAAGAACCTCTACCAGATCTCCTGGAAGTTCCGCGACGAGGTGCGCCCGCGCTTCGGCACCATGCGCTCGCGCGAGTTCCTGATGAAGGACGCCTACTCGTTCGACCTCGACCAGGCCGGCGCGCGCCACGCTTACAACCGCATGTTCGTGGCGTATCTGCGCACCTTCGCCGGGCTCGGCCTCAAGGCGATCCCGATGCGGGCCGATACGGGGCCGATCGGCGGCGACCTCAGCCACGAGTTCATCATCCTGGCGAGCACCGGCGAGAGCGAGGTCTTCTGCGACCGCGCCTATCTCGATTTCGAGATCCCGCCGGCCACGACCGACTTCGAGGACGTCCCCGGCCTGCAGGGGATCGTGGATGCCTGGACCTCGCACTACGCGGCGACCGACGAGATGCACGAGCCCGACGCCTTCGCCGAGGTGCCGGAGGCGAGCCGCCTCTCGGCCCGCGGCATCGAGGTCGGGCACATCTTCTACTTCGGCACCAAGTATTCCGAGCCGATGGGCGCCAAGGTGACGGGCCCCGACGGCATCGAGCGGCCGGTGCACATGGGCTCCTACGGGATCGGGCCGAGCCGCCTCGTCGCCGCGATCATCGAGGCGAGCCACGACGAGGCGGGCATCGTCTGGCCGGACGCGGTCGCGCCCTTCGACGTGGCCCTCATCAACCTGAAGGTGGGTGATGCCGCCACCGACGGCGCCTGCGCCGAGATCCAGGCCCAGCTCGAGGCCGCCGGGATGAGCGTGCTCTGCGACGACCGCGACGAGCGGCCGGGCGCCAAGTTCGCCACCGCCGACCTGATCGGCCTGCCCTGGCAGGTCATCGTCGGGCCGAAGGGGCTCGCCGAGGGCAGGGTCGAGCTGAAGCGCCGCGCGACGGGCGAGCGCGAGACGCTGGCGCCGGTCGATCTCCTCGCCCGGCTGAAGCGGATCTGAGGCCGCGATGTCGGGGCTCGCGGGGAGATTGGGAGAGCGGGTGCGGGGCGTCGGCGCGAGCTTGCGCGCCGGCTCGACGGCGCCCTTCGCGCCCTTCGAGTGGATCATCGCCGGCCGCTACCTGCGCGCGCGCCGGCGGGGCGGTGGCGTCTCGGTGGTCGCCTTCTTCTCGGTGCTCGGCATCGCGCTCGGCGTCGCGACGCTGATCATCGTGCTCTCGGTGATGAACGGCTTCCGGGCGGAACTCCTCTCGAAGATCGTGGGCATCAACGGCCACGTCTTCGTCACGCCCATCGACAAGCTGTTCACCGACTACACGGATCTCTCGGACCGCCTCTCGAAGGTCGCGGGCGTGCGCGCGGCCATTCCCCTCGTCGAGGGGCAGGCTTTCGCCTCTTCGCCCTACGGGGGCAGCGGCGTGCTGGTGCGCGGCGTGCGCGAGCAGGACCTCGACGGCATCGCCGCGATCTCCAAGAACCTGCGCAGCGGCACCCTCAACGGGTTCGACGACGGGGCGGGGGTCGCGATCGGCCGGCGCCTCGCCGAATCCCTCGGTCTCCAGGCGGGCGACCAGATCACCCTCTCGACCCCCAAGGGCGCGACCACGCCCTTCGGCACGGCGCCGCGCACCAAGGCCTACACCGTCAAGGCGGTGTTCGAGATCGGCATGACCGAGTTCGACGCGACCTTCGTCTTCATGCCGCTCACCGAGTCGCAGGCCTTCTTCAACCGGGAGGGCGACGTCAGCCTGATCGAGATCTACCTCGACAACGCCGACGCGGTGGCCGAGATGCGCGAGCCCCTGGAGATGGCGGCCGAGCGCCCCGTGCTCCTGACCGACTGGCGCCAGCGCAACCGCACCTTCTTCGGCGCGCTGGAGGTCGAGCGGAACGTGATGTTCCTGATCCTCAGCCTGATCGTGGTGGTGGCGACCCTCAACATCATCTCCGGCCTGATCCTGCTCGTGCGCGACAAGTCGAGCGACATCGCGATCCTCCGGACCATGGGGGCGACGCCCGGCACCGTGATGCGCGTGTTCCTGATCAACGGCGCGCTGATCGGCCTCGTGGGCACGCTGTCGGGTCTCGGGCTCGGCATCCTGATCACGCTCAACATCAAGCCGATCCAGCGCTTCCTCTTCCCATCCGCCTGGGACCCGACCGTGCGCTTCCTCGCCGAGATTCCGGCCCAGATGAACGCCACGGAGATCACGGTGGTCGTCGTCACCGCGTTCCTGCTGTCGCTCGTCGCGACGCTCTATCCCTCCTGGCGCGCCGCCCGGCTCGATCCGGTCCAGGCGTTGCGGTACGGCTGAGGCGCAAGAGGGGTCACGCTCATGAGTACGACGCCCGAGCCCGCCGGCGCGCAGCCGGTGCCGGCCCTGTTCTTCGCCCGCGTCGAGCGGCGCTACCCTCAAGCCGAGGGTGCACTCGAGATCCTGCGGGGCGCCGACCTCGCGATCTGGCCGGGCGAACTCGTCGCCCTGGTGGCGCCCTCGGGGGCGGGCAAGTCGACGCTGCTGCACGTCGCCGGGCTCCTCGAGAAGCCCGATGGCGGCGAGGTCTATGTCGGCGGCCAGCCCACCGCCGCGATGGGCGACGCCGAGCGCACGCGCCTGCGCCGCGAGGAGATGGGCTTCGTCTACCAGTTCCACCACCTGCTGCCCGAGTTCTCGGCGCAGGAGAACGTGGTGATGCCCCAGCTCATCCGCGGCCTGTCGCGGGCCGAGGCCAAGACGCGAGCGGCCGAGCTTCTGAGCTTTCTCGGCCTCAAGGACCGCCTGCAGCACCGCCCGGCCGAGCTCTCGGGCGGCGAGCAGCAGCGCGTCGCCATCGCGCGCGCGGTCGCCAATGGCCCGCGGCTGCTGCTGGCCGACGAGCCGACCGGCAACCTCGATCCCCATACGGCCGACCACGTCTTCTCGATCCTGACCGCGCTGGTGCGGGCCTCCGGCCTCGCCGCGCTGATCGCCACCCACAACCTCGACCTCGCTGCCCGCATGGACCGGCGGGTCACGATCCGCGACGGGCTGATCGAGCAACTGGCCTGACGCGACGGGCCCCGCGGCCACTGGGCCGAGCGTCGGTCGTTTACCCCCCGCTAACCAGCGCGCGGGTCTTCCCGCTATCCCCGCTTTACATAGAACAAAACAGGAACAAAACTGTGCCTATCAGAAGGAGGCGCAGATGCGAGCGATGAGCACGAAGCGGAACGTCCTGACGGGGTTCATCGAGTTCACGGCCTTCGGTCTCCTGTCGAGCGCGGTGGCGCTCTGGGCCGTAGCCTTGGCCCCGCTCCATTAAGGGTGCCTTCCCGTTCCCGGAAAGTTCCCGCCCGGCGGGTGCCGCCCACAGGAAAGCGCGGCAAGGGTGCGGTTTCGGGCGGCAGGCCGCCCCCGGTGATGCCGGCAGGGCACATGGCGGTGGACATCTGCGGCGAGCATCGCCTTTGCGGATGACACCTTAAGCCCGAGCCGGAATCCTGGCCGACCACGAACAAGGTCGGTCATGGCGCGCCAGCTCAAGGAGGTCGGATTCGTCCACCTCCACGTTCACTCGTCCTATTCCCTGCTCGAGGGCGCCTTCAAGGTCGGCGACCTCGTGAAGGCGGCTGTCGGCGACAGGCAGCCCGCGCTCGCGCTGACCGACACGAACAACCTGTTCGGTGCGCTGGAGTTTTCCGAGAAGGCGGCGGGCTCCGGCATCCAGCCGATCGCCGGGATGCAGCTCTCCGTCGTCTTCGAGGCGCCGGACCCGATGGCCCGGCTGAGCGTGCCCGCCTGCAACATCGTCATCCTCGCCCAGGATGAGGCGGGCTACGGCAATCTGCTGCGGCTCGCGAGCCGCGCCTATTTCGACGGCCCGCTCGGCGAGGCGCCGCGGGTCGCCGCGAGCGCGCTCGACGACGGCGTCGAAGGACTGATCGCGCTCACCGGCGGAGCGACCGGCCCGCTCGACGCGGCGCTGCGCGCGGGGAGGCCGGAACTCGCCGCCTCCCGCCTCGGGCAGCTTCTCTCCGCCTTCGGTGAGGACCACCTCTACCTCGAATTGCAGCGGCATGGAGCCGACGACGAGCGCCGGGTCGAGCGCGAGTTGCTGCGCCTCGCCGACCGGCACGGGCTGCCGGTCGCCGCCACCAACGAGCCCTTCTTCGGCAAGGCGGGCGACTACGAGGCGCACGACGCGCTGCTCGCCATCGCGGAAGGGCGCCTCGTCTCCGACGAGCGCCGCCGCCGGCTGACCCCGCGCCACGCCTTCAAGACCCGCGCCGAGATGGCGGAGCTGTTCCGGGACCTGCCGGAGGCGCTCTCGGCCACCGTCGAGATCGCCATGCGCTGCGCCTACCGGGTGCGCACCCGCAAGCCGATCCTGCCGAATTTCGGCAGCGTCGCCGCTGCCGACCAGGCGGCCGCGCTCGTCGACAGGGAGGCCGCGCCCACCGGCACGGTCGAGGCCAGCGCCGAGGCCGCGAGCGCGGTCGCGGAGACCCTTACCCTCGACGAGCCGGCCGAACTCCGGCGGCAAGCCGAGGCGGGGCTCGAACTGCGCCTCAAGCAGCACGGCACCGCGCCGGGCATGTCCGAGGAGATCTACCGGGAGCGCCTCGCCTTCGAGCTCGACGTCATCGTCAAGATGAAGTTCCCGGGCTACTTCCTGATCGTCTCGGACTTCATCAAGTGGGCCAAGGACCACGACATCCCGGTGGGGCCCGGCCGCGGCTCGGGCGCGGGCTCGCTCGTCGCGTGGTCGCTCCTCATCACCGACCTCGACCCGCTCCGCTTCGGCCTGCTGTTCGAGCGCTTCCTCAACCCCGAGCGCGTCTCGATGCCGGATTTCGACATCGACTTCTGCGTCGAGGGCCGCGAGCGCGTGATCCAGTACGTGCAGGAGCGCTACGGGCACCGGCAGGTCGCCCAGATCATCACCTTCGGCACGCTGCTCGCCCGCGGCGTGCTGCGCGACGTCGGCCGCGTGCTGGAGATGCCCTACGGGCAGGTCGACAAGCTGACGAAGCTCGTGCCGCAGAACCCGGCGAACCCCGTGACGCTCGCCCAGGCGATCGAGGGGGAGCCGAAGCTGCAATCGGCGATCGAGGAGGAGCCGATCGTCGCCCGCCTCATGGAGATCTCCAAGAAGCTGGAGGGCCTGCACCGGCACGCCTCGACCCACGCCGCCGGCGTCGTCATCGGCGACCGGCCGCTGGAGCAGCTCGTCCCGCTCTACCGCGACCCGAAGACGGGCATGCGGGTGACCCAGTTCAACATGAAGTGGGTCGAGCAGGCGGGGCTCGTGAAGTTCGACTTCCTCGGCCTCAAGACGCTGACGATGCTGCGCTGCTGCACGGACCTCCTCAAGCTGCGCGGCATCCACGTCGATCTCGCGAGCCTGCCGCTCGACGACGAGAAGACCTACGAGCCGATGAAGCGCGGCGAGACGGTCGGCGTGTTCCAGGTGGAATCGGCCGGCATGCGCAAGGCGCTCTGCGAGATGCAGGCCGACCGGTTCGAGGACATCATCGCGCTGGTCGCCCTCTACCGGCCGGGCCCGATGGCCAACATCCCCGTCTATTGCGAGCGCAAGCTCGGGCGGGACGCCGGCAACGAGGCGAGCTGGTACCCGCACCCGAAGCTGGAGCCGATCCTGAAGGAGACTTTCGGGATCATCGTCTACCAGGAACAGGTGATGGAGGTGGCCAAGGTGCTCGCCGGCTACTCGCTCGGTGACGCCGACCTCCTGCGCCGCGCCATGGGCAAGAAGATCAAGGCGGAGATGGACGCCCAGCGCGACCGCTTCGTGAAGGGCTGCGTCGAGCGCGGACTGGCTCAGGCGAAGGCGAACGAGATCTTCGATCTGCTCGCCAAGTTCGCCGATTACGGCTTCAACAAGAGCCACGCGGCGGCCTACGCCCTGCTGACCTACCAGACGGCCTATCTGAAGGCGAACTATCCGGTCGAGTTCCTCGCCGCCGCGATGACGCTCGACCTCGACAACACCGACAAGCTCGCCGAATTCCGCCAGGACGCGCAGCGGATGAAGATCGTGGTCGAGCCGCCCTCGATCAACACGTCCGGCGTCGTGTTCGAGGTGCACGAGGGCCGCATCCGCTACGCGCTCGCCGCCATCAAGGGCGTCGGGCGGGCGGCGGTGGAGGCGATCGTCGAGGCGCGCGGCGACCGCCCGTTCCGGGACCTCGCCTGCCTCGCGCGCCGCCTCAACCCGCGCCACATCAACAAGCGGACGCTGGAGAACCTGATCGCGGCCGGCGCCCTCGACGGCATCGAGCCGGACCGGGCCCGCGCCTTCGCGGCCGTCGAGCCGATGATGAAGCTCGCTCAGGGCGCGGCCGAGGCCGAGACGACGGGCATCGCCGACATGTTCGGCGGCGTCGCCTCGGCTGACGTCTCCCTGCGCATCCCGGCCTACGATCCCTGGCCGATGGCCGAGAAACTGAAGAAGGAATACGACGCGATCGGCTTCTTCCTCTCCGGCCACCCGCTCGACGAGTACGGGCACCTCCTGGAGAAGCTGCGCGTCCAGACCTGGGCCGAGTTCTGCCGGGCCGTCCGCGCCGGCACGACGAGCGTCGGGCGCGTCGCCGCCTCCGTGCTCGACCGCGCGGAGCGGCGCACCAAGACCGGCAACAAGCTCGGCATCGTCACCCTCTCGGACCAGACCGGCCATTTCGAGGCGATCATCTTCTCGGAAGGGCTCGGCCATTACCGGGACATCCTGGAGCCCGGCCGCCCGCTGGTGCTGCAGCTCCAGGCCAATCTCGAGGGCGAGGACGTGCGCGCCCGCATCCAGACCGCCGAACCCCTCGACCAGGCGGTCGCCCGCTATCAGAAGGGCATGCGGATCTACCTGCGCGACGAGCGCCCGCTCGGCTCCGTGCAGCAGCGCCTGTCCCTGCGCGGGGAGGGCGAGGTCTCGCTGATCCTGATCCTCGATGGGGGCGAGCGCGAGGTCGAGGTGAAGCTGTCGGGCAAGTACCAGGCGAGCCCGCAGGTGGCGGGCGCGCTCCGCGCCGTGCCGGGCGTGGTGCAGGTCGAGGTGAACTGAGCGGAATCCTGTTCGACGTCGCTGCCGCGGTCAGATGCGGACGCGTCCGCCCGCCTCTCCGGTTGGGAAGAGGTCGAGTCCCCCGGATGCGGACGGTGCGAGGGGTGCGATCTCTCCGGATGCCCCTCCATCCCTCGCCCTGTCCCGCTCCCCGTCGGGGGAGGGGACCCGCGCCCATCCACCGGCGTCGGGGCTGCCGTTCGCGGCGGCTGCGAGATCCGTTGGATCAGACATCACACGTGCGCAGCCGCTCCGCCACCAGCGCCTGCAGCCGCGTCAGGTGGCGGTCGCGGATTCCGAGCTCGGCGCAGGCCTGGACGGTGCGCAGCAGGTATTCCGCGCTGGGGCCGAGATGCCCGCAGGCCGCCGCGATCTTGTCGGCGATCTCGGGCTCGCTCAGCCGGCCCGCGTAGCGGTCGCCGAGGCGGTTAACGATGAAGGTCAGCGCGTGGACGGTGCCGGCTTCCGTCTCGACGGGCAGCCAGCGGGCTTCGTAGCCGTTGCCCTTCATCTCCCGGCGCCAGACCGGCATGAGCGTTGTCATCGGGTCCGCGCCCGAGAGGCGGAAGGCGACGCCCTTGCAGGTGCCGCCCCGGTCGAGCGCCAGCACGAAGCCCGGCCGCTCGACCGTGCCGCGGAAGCGCCGCTGCAGCAGGCAGAAGCGGCGATGGAAGCCGCGCACCAGCCCGAGGCGGCGCTCCGCCACCGTGAATTCCGGCTGCCACATCAGCGAGCCGTAGGCGAAGACCCAGATCTCGTCGGCGGAGCCGGGCTTGCCCGACAGGGCTGTCGCGAGGCCGGGCCGCAACTCGTCGTCGGTGAGGAGGTGGAGCGCGGTCGCGTCGTCCGCGACGGGTTCCGGATGGGCTCGGGCGATCAGGTCGAGGGTGAGGGCGAGGTTGGCGGCGGGCATGGGCCGAGGGGACCATCGCCGCGGCGCCGGATCAAGCCCGGGCTCAGCTCCGCCGGGCGGCGTAGGCTTCGAGTTCGGGGAAAGGCACCGAGCGGTGACCCTCGCAGACTTCCGGCTCGTCGCGCACGACGCTGAGCGCCTCGGTGCCGATTTCCTCCCGGATCACGACCTTCGCGCGCTCGGTGCCGAACAGGCTGCGCCCCCGCATCCGGCTCGACACGCAATAGAGTGTGCGCCCGCCATCCTCGAAGGGGCCAGCGATGCGGCTCTTCTCGAAGGAGACGGGCCGGACCGAGACGGCGCCGAACTGCACTTGGCGGAGCGCCAGCGCGGCGATGCGCTCCTTGAAGCCCAGTGGCACGGCCTCGGTCGCGGCGATCGGCGGTGTCGACGCGCTCGTGCAGCCAGCACCCCAGAAGATCGCCAGGGCGGCCCCGAAGCGGGCGGCGGGTCGGCTGAGAATCACGGGCGTTCGCCTCCGGGCGGGATGCGACGATACCGTTGCAGGGGCAACCATCAAGCCGGGTCCGGCGCTCACATTTCCGCGCCCGGATGCTTATCTATCGTCCATGCAGTGGAGCGACGACGCCTTCGTGATCGGCCTGCGCCGGCACGGCGAAACGGGGGTGATCCTGGAGGCGATGACGGCCGGGCACGGGCGCCATCTCGGGCTCGTCCACGGCGGCCGCTCGCGCCGGATGCAGCCCGTTCTCCAGCCCGGCAACCGCATCCGCGTGAGCTGGCGCGCCCGCATCGACGAGGGCCTCGGCTCCTACGCGGTCGAGCCGCTCGACCTCGTCGCCTCCCGCCTGATCGGTTCGGGCCTCGCCCTCTACGGCGTCAACCATATGGCGGGCCTGCTGCGGCTTCTGCCGGAGCGCGACCCGCACCCGGCGCTCTACGAGGCGTCGCAGGTGCTGATCGACCACCTCGACGACAAGGCGATCGCCTCCGCGCTCATGGTGCGCTTCGAGCTCGCGGTGCTCGCCGAACTGGGCTTCGGTCTCGATCTCGACGCCTGCGCGGCGACCGGCGGCAACGACGCCCTGATCTACGTCTCGCCGAAGACGGGGCGCGCGGTGAGCGCCTCGGCTGGCGAGCCCTACCGCGACCGCCTGCTGCCCCTGCCGGCCTTCCTCGGCGAGCGCTCCGGTGCCAACCGGGTGCCCGGGCCGGAGGACGTTCGCCAGGGATTTACCTTGACGGGGTATTTTCTGGCCCGCCACCTCTGGGAGCCACGCGGACTCGCGGTTCCCGAGGAGCGGACGCGATTCGTCGCACTCGGTCTCGCGTCCGCGTGAGCCTGTTCGTGTTATGTTCTTTTTTTGAGCGATTCCCTTCGGAGCTTTCATGGGACAGCCCTTCGAGCCGCCGACCGGCGATGTCGAGAGCGTCGAGCTGAAGACCGCGCTGGAAGAGCGCTACCTCGCCTACGCCCTCTCGACCATCATGCACCGGGCCCTGCCCGATGCCCGCGACGGCCTGAAGCCGGTGCACCGGCGCATCCTCTACGGCATGCGCCTGCTCCGCCTCGACCCGAACACGGTGCACAAGAAATGCGCCAAGATCGTCGGCGACGTGATGGGCGATTTCCACCCGCACGGCGACCAGGCGATCTACGACGCGCTGGTTCGCCTCTCGCAGGATTTCGCGCAGCGCTACCCGCTCGTCGACGGCCAGGGCAATTTCGGCAACATCGACGGCGACGGGCCGGCCGCCTACCGCTACACCGAGGCGCGGCTGACCGAGGTGGCGCGCCTGCTCCTCGACGGGATCGACGAGGACACGGTCGATTTCCGGCCCTCCTACAACGGTGAGAAGGAGGAGCCCTCGGTCCTGCCCGCGGCCTTCCCGAACCTTCTCGCCAACGGCAGCCAGGGCATTGCGGTCGGCATGGCGACCTCGATCCCGCCCCACAATGCCGCCGAGCTCTGCGATGCGGCGCTCTACCTGATCAGCCACCCGGCGGCGACCTCGGAGCAGCTCAACAGCTTCGTGAAGGGTCCCGATTTCCCAACGGGCGGCATCCTGATCGATTCGGCGCAGGCCATCACCGAGGCCTATCGCACCGGCCGCGGCGCCTTCCGCGTTCGCGCCCGCTGGGCGAAGGAGGATCTCGGCCGCGGCACCTGGAACATCGTCGTCACCGAGATTCCCTACGGCGTGCCGAAGGCGCGGCTGATCGAGAAGCTCGCGGAGCTGCTGCAGGAGCGCAAGCTCCCGCTGCTCGCCGACGTGCGCGACGAATCGGCCGAGGACGTCCGCGTCGTGCTGGAGCCGCGCTCCCGCAGCGTCGATCCGGTCGTGCTGATGGAATCGCTGTTCCGCCTCTCGGAACTCGAGGCACGCATCCCGCTCAACATGAACGTCCTCGTCGGCGGGCAGGTGCCGCGGGTGATCGGCCTTGCCGAGGCCCTGCGCGAGTGGCTCGGCCATCGCCGGGTCGTGCTCCAGCGCCGCTCGCGCTTCCGCCTCGGCCAGATCGAGCGGCGGCTCGAGATCCTGGGCGGGTTGCTCATCGTCTATCTCGACCTCGACGAGGTGATCCGCATCATCCGCGAGGAGGACGAGCCGAAGCAGGCCCTGATCGCCCGCTTCACGCTGACCGAGATCCAGGCGAACGCCATCCTCGACACGCGCCTGCGCTCCCTGCGCAAGCTCGAGGAGATGGAGCTGAAGCGCGAGCTCGAATCGCTCACGACCGAGAAGGAGGGGCTCGATGCGCTCCTCGCCTCCGAGCCGCTCCAGTGGAAGACGATCACCCAGCAGATCCGGGCGGTGAAGAAGACCTTCGGACCGGAAACCAAGCTCGGCGCCCGCCGCACCACCCTGGAGAACCCGCCGGATACCGCCGGCATCGACTTCACGGCCGCGATGGTCGAGCGCGAGCCGGTCACCGTGATCGTCTCGCAGAAGGGCTGGGTGCGCGCGCTCAAGGGCCACGTCGCCGACCTCTCCGGCATCGCCTTCAAGGGCGACGACAGCCTCAAGATCGGCTTCCCCACCGAGACGACGGCCAAGATCTTGGTGCTCGCCTCCAACGGCAAGGTCTTCACCCTCGAAGCCTCGAAGCTGCCGGGCGGGCGCGGCTTCGGCGACCCGATCCGCCTCATGGTCGATCTCGATGACGGCACCGAAATCGTGGCCGCGCTGCCCTATCAGGCCGGCAGCCGGCTCCTGATCGCGGGCTCGGACGGGCGCGGCTTCCTGGCGCCGGCGGACGCGCTCGTCGCCAACACCCGCAAGGGGAAGGGCATCCTCGGCCTCGACGGCGCGGCGGTGGCCGCCGTGCTGGTGCCGGCGGGCGAGGGCGACCACGTCGCGGTCTGCTCCTCGGACAAGCTGCTCCTCGTGTTCCCCGTCTCGGAATTGCCGGAACTCGCCCGCGGCAAGGGCGTGCGCCTTCAGCGCTGCCGGGCGGCAAGCCTCACGGATGCCTGCATCTTCACGCTCGCGGAGGGCCTGCCCTGGCGGGACGGATCGGGTCAGGCGCGGCTCGCCAACGCGCAGGTTCTGGAGAAGTGGATGGGCCACCGGGCCGAGGCCGGCACGCTGATGACCCGCAGCTTCCCGAAATTCGAGCGTTTCGGGCGCTGAACGCGAGCGCCGGACGCGACAACGCCGGCCTCGCGCGAGCGGGCCGGCGCCTAAAGGGGGCTGGGTCCGGGAGGCGCGTCAGCGGCGCCGGAACTGGCCGCCGCGGACGGGCGGGCGGGGGCCGGAGCGCTCGTCCTTGTGACGGAAGACGAGGCGGCCCTTCTCCAGGTCGTAGGGCGACATCTCGACCGTGACGCGATCGCCGGCGAGGGTCTTGATGCGGTTCTTCTTCATCTTGCCGGCCGTGTAGGCCACGATCTCGTGGCCCTGGTCGAGCTGCACGCGGTAGCGGGCATCCGGAAGGATCTCGAGAACGAGACCGTCGAACTGCATCAATTCTTCTTTCGCCATCCATCCTCTCCAGCCGGAGCGCCCGGCGAGCGCGGGGATCCGGGATCACGTTCACCAGCCAATCAGCAAAACGCCGGGGCGGCGGGTCCGATCCCGTCGGATGCGCGAAGCCGTCAAGCGTAGCACGCATGTAGTGTCGGCGCGGTGGCGAAGCAAGCGCGTGCGCCCGCACCCACCCCCGCCATCGACAGGAAAGCCGCCCTCAAGGGCCTCCCTCGGCGATCAGGTAGTCGATGCGGCCGTCCGGCGCCCGTCGCCACGTCCGCAGGACGAGGTCGGGGTAGCGCGCGTCGCCCTGCGCGTCGAAGGCGAGGTCGCCGACGAGGGTCCGGATCGGCGCGTCCTCCCGCAGGGCGGCGGCGACCTTGCGGGCCTGCGCCGATCTCGCCCGCGCCGCGCCGAGCGCGAGAAGCTCGACCGCCGCATAGGCCCGGGCCGCCACGGCCTCCGCCTCGGGCGTGCGCGCCGGCGCCTTGCCGCCCCGCGGCTCGGGCAGCCTGCGCGGCTCGGGCTCCATCGTCATCACCGTGCCCTCGGCACCGGGGCCGGCCGCCTGCGCGAAATCCTTGTCCAGCAGGCCATCGCTGCCGACGAGCGGTGCGTCGAGGCCGGCCTCGCGCATCGCCCGGATGAGCAGCGCCGCCTCCGGCGCGAGGCCGCCGAAATAGACGACCTCGACCGCCGCCCGTTTCAGCTTCGCCGCGAGATCCGCGGCGTCCTTCGCGCCGCGGGGCAGGCTCTCGAACAGCACCTCCCGGCGCCCCCGAGCCTTGAGCGTGCGACCGACCTCGTCGGCAAGTCCGCGGCCGAAGGTGGTGCGGTCGTGCACGAGGCCGATGCGTCGGCTGCCGTAGCGGTCCGCGAGGTAGGCCCCGGCGAAGGCCGCCTGCTGCGCGTCGCTCGGGACGAGCCGGAACAGGTTCCAGGCACCTCGCCCGCTCAGGGGCGTCCAGGTCGCGCCGGGCGTCACCATCACGATGCCCGCCTCCTCGTAGGCCGGCTGCGCGAGGGCCGCGACTGAGGAGGCGAACGGCCCCACGACGAGGCTGATCCCTTCGGCGGCAAACTTCCGGGCGAGGGCTGCGCCCTGCTTCGGATCGCCGGCATCGTCGGCGACGACGAGGGTGAGCTTGCGGCCTCCGCCCCGGTTGAGGTCGGCGACCGCCTGCTCGGCGCCGAGGCGCAGGCCCTGCCCGAAAGCGGCATCCGGCCCCGTCAGCGGCGCCGCCAGCCCGATCTTCAGGGGGGTTGAGGCCGGTGCCTGAGCCCGTGCCGGGGCGGCGACCGCGATGAGAGCGAGAAGAACGGCCGGAGTAAGCTTCATTGAGGTTCGCCGGGCGCGGTGGCGGAGCAATCTCCGTCCGGTTTGATACTCCCGGCGGCGCGGTGCGGAAAGGCACGCGCTGCCCGGCCGCGGAGCGCGCCCGGCTTGCGCCCCGCGCGGGACCGCCTAACTGCCTCCCTCTCCACACGTTCGGGCGCGGCCGGGGCCCCGGCTTGCCGCCCGTTGCGGGATCCCGCGCCATGCTCGCCACCGACACAGACATCCTTGCCGCCGCCGAGACCTGGCGGCGGGACGGGCGCGACGTCGCCGTCGCGACCGTGATCGAGACCTGGGGCTCGGCGCCGCGCCCGGTCGGCAGCCACCTCGTCATCGACGGCGCCGGCAATTTCCTCGGCTCCGTCTCGGGCGGGTGCGTCGAGGGCGAGGTCATCACCGAAGGGCTCGACGTGATCGCGGACGGTCGCCCGCGCATCCTCGAATTCGGCGTGGCCGACGAGACGGCGTGGCGGGCGGGCCTGTCCTGCGGGGGGCGGATCCGCGTCTTCCTCGAACGGGTCGCCTGATGCGCATCGAGACCCTCGCGGCCCTCAACGCCGAGCGCGCCGCGCGCCGCGCCGCCATCCTCGTCACCGACGTCGCGAGCGGCGAGCAGCGGCTGGTGCGCGAGGCGGAGATCGATGCCGACCCGCTCGCCGAGACGTTGCGCACGCATCTCGCGAGCGGCCGTAGCGGGCTCGTGGAGGCCGGCGGGCGAGACCTCTTTCTCACCGTCCAGGTCCCCCCGGTGCGGCTCGTGGTGATTGGTGCGGTCCATATCAGCCAGGCGCTCGCGCCGATGGCCGCGGGTCTCGACCTCGCCGTCACGGTGATCGACCCGCGCACGGCCTTCGCGACACCCGAGCGCTTTCCCGGCATCGAACTCGTGTCGCTCTGGCCGGACGAGGCGTTCGCCGGCCCCGTGCCGCCGCTCGACCGCTACTGCGCCGTGGCCGCCCTGACCCACGATCCCAAGATCGACGATCCGGCGCTTCGGTCCGCCCTGAGGGCAGGCTGCTTCTACGTCGGCGCGCTCGGCTCGCGGAAGACCCATGCCCGGCGCCTCGAGCGCCTGACGGAAGCCGGCTTCGGGCAGGCCGAGACCGGCCGCATCCGCGCGCCGATCGGCCTCGATATCGGTGCTGCCACCCCCCCCGAGATCGCGGTCGCGATCCTCGCCGAGATCGTCGCCGCCCGGCGCCGGACGGGAGCGGGCGCGTGAAATTCGGGCCGGTTCCGCTGCACGAGGCCGCGGGCCTCATCGCCGCGCATTCCGTCCGGGCGGACGACGCCACCCTGCGCAAGGGAAGCCCGATCTCGGCGGAGATCGTCGCCCGGCTCGAGAGAGCGGGCCTCCGGGAGATCGTCGCGGCGCGGCTCGAGCCGGGCGACCTCGGCGAGGACGAGGCGGCCTCGCGCCTCGCGCGGCACATGGCTGGGGAGGGCGTCTCCGCCGCCGAGCCCTTCACCGGCCGCTGCAATCTCCACGCGGTGCGGGCGGGCGTTCTGCGCGTCGCCCGCGAGGGGATCGACGCGGCGAACGCCGTCGACGAGGCGATCACGGTGGCGACGCTGCCGCCGTTCAAGCCGGTGGCGGCCGGGGAGATGGTGGCGACCGTCAAGATCATCCCCTACGCGGTGCCGGGGGTGCTGATCGAGCGCGCCCGCGCGGCGGCCCTCAGCCCTCCGATCGCGGTCGAGCCCTATCGCCTGACCCGAATCGGCGTGGTCTCGACCCTGCTGCCGAGCCTCAAGCCGGCGACCGTCGAGAAGACCCTGCGCACCCTGGCGCAGCGCTTCGCGCCGACGGGGGCGGGGATCGTCGCGGAACGCCGTGTTCCCCACGAGGGTGCCGCCGTCGCCACGGCTCTGGCCGACCTGATCGACCGCGACGGCGCCGAACTCGTCGTGATCTTCGGCGCCTCGGCCATCGCGGACCGGCGGGACGTGATCCCGGCCGGCATCGAGGCGGCGGGCGGCCGGGTCGATCATCTCGGCATGCCGGTCGATCCGGGCAACCTCCTCCTCGTCGGCGCCCGCGGTGCCGTGCCGGTGATCGGCGCGCCGGGCTGTGCGCGCTCGCCGAAGGAGAACGGGTTCGACTGGATCCTGCACCGGTTGCTCGCCGGGCTCGCCGTGACCCGCGCCGACATCGTGGCGCTCGGCGTCGGCGGCCTCCTCACCGAGATCGTCTCGCGACCGCAGCCGCGCGGCGGCGGCGCGAGCGCGGAGGAGGAGGATGGCTGAGGCGGTCGCCGCCCTGATCCTCGCGGCCGGGCGCGGCACCCGCTTCGGGCCCGAACCCAAGCTTCTCGCCGAACTCGAGGGCCGCCCCCTCGTGCGCCACGCGGCGGAGGCCGCGCTCGCCTCGCGGCTGCGCCCGGTCGTGGCGGTTCTCGGTGCCCACGCGGAGGGCGTGCGCGCGGCGCTCCGAGGCCTAGACCTGACCTGCCTGCGCAATCCCGACTATGCGGAGGGTCTCTCGACATCCCTCAGGGCCGGGCTCGCCTCCCTGCCCGCGGGGATCGGGGCGGCCGTCATCCTCCTCGGCGACATGCCGCGCGTCACGGGTGGAGACCTCGACCGCTTGGCCGACGCTTTCGCGGGCGCCGAGCCGCGCCCGGCCGCCGTGATCCCGGTCCATGCGGGGCGGCGCGGCAACCCGGTGCTCCTCAACTTGCGCCGCCTCGGTCCGGCCCTGGCCGCGCTGAGGGGCGACCGGGGCGCCGGTCCGCTGCTGGCCGGGCGCGACGACGTGCTGGAGATCGCCGGCACGGCCGGGATGGGCTTCGATGTGGACACGCCGGAGGCGCTGCGGCGAACGCTCGGGGTGACGCCTTCCGGGTCCGGACGTCGTTCCTGAGGGCGGCCTCACCCCGTCCGCTCCCGCTTCGCCTCCGCCCGGCAGCGGTCGGAGCAGTAGCGCACCTCCTCCCAGACCCGCTCCCATTTCTTGCGCCACGCGAAGGGCCTGCCGCACTGGGCACAGGGCTTCGTCGGGAGATCGCCCTTGCGGCGCATCCGCGCCATCGTCAGCGGCCGATCTGCCCGGCCTCGTTGATCGGCACGAGGCTCCAGCGGGTGACGAGCACGTAGCCGTCCCGGGCCGCCACCACGATCTGGCGGCGGTAGCGGTGGACGATGGTGCCGGGCGTGTGGGTGTGGGCTTCCCGCCAGCCCTCGGCGGCAGCGACGAAGACACGGCTGTCGCCGAGCCGGGCGATCGTCTCGATCGACCCGAAGGCCCGCACGCGGCGCAGGATCGCCTCGACCTCCTGGCGGAAGTCGAGGGTCCGGTCGGCGTCGCTCACCCGTGCCCAGTAGGAGCCGTCGCCCTGCGGTTCGGGCCTGCGCCAGCGCGTGGGCAAGTCACGCGCGATCGGCCCGGAGGCGAGCCGCCGCGCCGCCATCTGGCACTTGGCGAGGAGGGATTCGTGCGTCTCTCCGGGTGAGACGGGGAAGATGTCCTGGGCCAGGATATCGCCCGTGTCGAAGCCCTGCTCGGCGAGGACGTGCGCGGTGACGCCCCAGCTCTCATAGCCCTCGCGGATCGCCTGGAAGAGCGGGTAGGGGCCGCGCCCGGTCGGCAACGGGGAGGGATGGAAATTCAGCCCGTAGGCCGCGCGCCCGTGCCAGCCGGTGATGAGCCAGGGATAGCCCGCCACGACGAGGGCCCAGTCGCGGCCATGGGCGGCGTTGAGCGCGTCGAGATCGCCGATGCGCAGCCGCGAGAGCTGCATGGGCAGCCGGTGCTGGCGCGCCAGCGCCACGACCGCCTCGTTGTGGTCGTAGATCCCGTCGCAGGGCCGCGTGAACAGCTTGATCGGCGTCCAGCCGGCCTGGATCAGCGCGTCGAACACGCCGCCGAGGAAATCGATGCCCGCAAAGGCGAATTTCATGCAGGCTCCTGACGCCGGGGCCGGGGCTCCGGCTGCGACATTGACGATGGGGCCGGGCCGCGCGCCGCGACTCCCCGGGGCATCCCCGCGCCATACCTAAGCATCATTCCGCGGGAATGGTCGCGGCCCGCGCGAAAAATCCGCGCCGGATGCACCGAGGGACGGGACGCCGATGGAACGGGTGGTGATCTACGGGGGCACGGGCGGCATCGGGCGCGCCACGGCGCGGGCCTTGCGGGCACGCGGCTACGCTCTCCATCTCGCCGCCCGCGATGCCGCCCGGCTCGAGGAGGCCGCGGATCACCTCGGCGACACCACGATCACGGCCGGTGACGTGACGGACCCCGCTTTCTTCGACCAAGTGACCCGCGAGGCCGGCGGGCGCCTCGGTGGCCTCGTCTACGCGGTGGGCACGATCAATCTGCGCCACCTCGCGCGGCTGACCGCCGAGGATGTCGAAGCCGATTTCCGCATCAACGCCCTCGGCGCCTTCCTGGCGCTCCAATCGGCGGCGCCCGCCCTGAAGGCCGGCGCGGGCGAGGCGGGGGCAGGCGTCGTCCTGTTCTCCACGGTGGCGGTGGCGCAGGGGTTCCCCTCCCATGCCTCGGTGGCGATGGCGAAGGGCGCGGTCGAGGGGCTCGCCCTGTCGCTCGCGGCCGAACTCGCGCCGCAGGTGCGCGTCAACGTGGTGGCGCCCTCGCTCACCCGGACGCCGCTTGCCGCGGCGATCACCGGCAATGAGACCCTGGCCCAGGGCATCGCCCAGATGCACGCCCTGCAGCGCCTCGGGCGCCCCGAGGACGTCGCCGCGCTCGCGAGCTTCCTCGTCTCCGCGGAGGCGGCCTGGATCACCGGTCAGATCATCGGCGCCGATGGCGGGCGGGCGATGCTGCGGACCAAGGGCTGAGGCGGTGGCGGGGAGGCGCGCGGCCCGCGCGGCGGGGACCCTGCGCTTCGTCCTCGGCGACCAGCTCCACCGGCGGGTCAGCTCGCTGACCGACCTCGACCCGGATCGCGACGTGGTTTTGCTCGTCGAGGTCGAGGCCGAGGCGACCTATGTCCGCCACCACAAGCAGAAGATCGCCTTCCTGTTCTCGGCGATGCGGCACTTCGCGGACGAGCTCCGGGCCGAGGGGGTCGCGGTCGATTACGTCCGCCTCGACGATGCGGGCAACAGCGGCAGCTTCACGGGCGAGCTCGAGCGGGCGGTCGCCCGCCACCGGCCGGACCGGGTGGTGGTGACCGAGCCCGGCGAGTGGCGCGTCCACGAGATGATGCAGGGATGGCGGGACGATCTCGCCATCCCGGTCGAGATCCGCGACGACAACCGCTTTCTCTGCCCGCGCGCCGAGTTCGCGGCCTGGGCCGGGGACAGGCGCAGCCTGCGCATGGAGACGTTCTATCGGGGCATGCGCCGCCGCACCGGCCTCCTGATGGAGGGGGCCGAGCCCGTCGGCGGCCAGTGGAACTTCGACGCCGAGAACCGCAGGCGCCTGCCGAAGGGCCACGTCCCGCCGCGCCGGCCGGGCTTCGCGCCGGACGCGATCACCCAGGCGGTGATCGACCTCGTGGCCGCACGCTTCCCCGACCATTTCGGCTCCCTCGACGGCTTCGCCTGGCCTGTGACGCGGTCGGACGCGCTCGAGGCGCTCCGGCACTTCGTCGCCGAGTGCCTGCCGACCTTCGGCGACTATCAGGATGCGATGCAGGCCGGCGCGCCCTTCCTCTACCACGCGCTGCTGGCGCCGGCCCTGAACGCCGGCCTCCTCACGCCGGAGGAGGTCTGCCGCGCGGCCGAGCGCGCCTACCGCGAGGGCTCCGTGCCGCTGAACTGCGCCGAAGGGTTCATCCGCCAGATCCTCGGCTGGCGGGAATACGTGCGCGGCCTCTACTGGGCGCGGATGCCGGATTACGCCCGCACCAACGCGCTTCGCGCCACGCGCGACCTGCCCTGGTTCTACTGGTCGGGCGCGACGCCGATGAACTGCCTCGCGCACGTGATCCGGGACACGCGGGCGCATGCCTACGCCCACCATATCCAGCGCCTGATGGTGACGGGCAATTTCGCCCTCATCGCCGGAATCGAGCCGGCGCAGGTCGAGGAATGGTATCTCGTCGTGTTCGCCGACGCCTTCGAATGGGTGGAATTGCCCAATGTCCACGGCATGGTGCTGTGGGCGGACGGTGGCGTGATGGGCTCGAAGCCCTACGCGGCGTCGGGCGCCTACATCGACCGCATGTCGGATTATTGCGGGTCCTGCGCCTACGACGTGAAACGGAAGGCGGGCCCGCGGGCCTGCCCGTTCAATTACCTCTACTGGAATTTCCTGATCGAGAACGAGGATCGCCTGTCCGGCAACCCACGCCTCGCCATGCCCTACCGGACCCTGGCGAAGATGGATGCAAGGCGCCGGGGCGAGATCGCGGCGGACGCGGCCCGCTTCCTCGACGGCCTCTCAACGCAGGCACGGGCGCCGGAGGGTCAGCTCGCCCTCGGGCTCGAGCCGTAGAGGCGGCCCGGTGCCGGCGGTTACCGCAGATCCGTCCAGACGGTGAGCGAGACGTACGGGCTCGGATCCCGCCGTCCGCTCTCGAACTGCACGCCCGCCGAGACACGCAGATGGTAGCGCCACAGCGCGATGTCGGTGGCGTGGAGGCCGAAGCTCCACTTGCCGTAGCCCGTCGCATCCGCGGACAGGCTCGCCTCGGGTCCGAGATACGCGTCCCAGATCCGATGACCGAGGGCGACACGGCTCCAGAGGTCGCCCCGGGCGGATCCGAGGATCAGGGTGCCGTTCACGAGGGTGTCCGGGCTCGGATGGGCCCAGATCTCGCCCTGCAGGCGCAGCCCGAAACGCGCCGGCAGCAGGCCGAACCCGCTGCCGTCCGTCAGCGCCTCGAGCACGGATTCAGCTCCGGCATAGAGGGCGGCGACGCCCCAATCCCCGGCCCATTGGTAGCCCGCGAGGGCCGAGGCCGAGACGGTGTAGCGGGCGAGCCGCGCGATGGTGACGCGTGGGCCGCAGAAACAGAGGGCCGTCTCGAAGCGCCGCCCCATGCCGGCACTCGCCAGGATCACGGGGCCGGAGCCGCCTCGATGCCCGAGATCGAGCTTCAGGCCGCTCGCCGCGAAGGAGGCAGGCGCCGCGTCGAGGCTTCCGAACACGACCGTACCGAGCGGGTAGCTCTCCGCGCGCAGGGGAGCGGCGGCGAGCGGGAGCGCGGCGGCAGCGGAGACGGCCGATAGGAGAATGCGTGTCACCGGGGACTCGCCCAGGCTGAATTCGCATCAGTGTAGGTTCTCGTGCCTCGATTCCGCCAGAGATCGGGCGCATCTGCACGGGAGAAACAAGGAATTATTTCTGGTCGTTTCAGGTCAACGGCGGATCATCCGGTCGGCATGATTGAAGAAAACCTCAGGTCGGAATTCTCCGACGCCGAAAACTTCAGCGATGCGTCCTTCGACGATGACGCGTCCCGCGCCGCGCACCCCGCGAGCAGTCCCGCACGCTCCGCGAGAAGCTTCGAAGTCCCGCCGGCAGGTGCGCTGGCGCGCTTGGCGCCCGCACCGAACTCGGCTAGAGCCGCGCCCGGGACAGCAGCCAGCGGCCGAACCTTCTTGTATTCCGGTGCACGAACTTCCGACGTCCTCACCGTGCTCGCGAGCCAGGAGGGCGAGAGGCTGACCGTCGGCGACATCGTCGCCGTGCTGCGGGACCGCGCCTTCGCGCTGCTCGTCGTCATCCTCGGCCTGCCGAACTGCCTGCCGATGCCGCCGCCGATCCCGCTGATCTGCGGGCTGCTGCTGCTGCTCGTGGCGGTGCAGATCGCGGCCGGCATGTCGGCGCCCTGGCTGCCGCGGGCGCTGCTCGGGCGCTCCGTCGCGCGCAGCGACGTGGAGCGGGCGGTGAACCGGGCCGTTCCGCTGCTGCGGCGGCTGGAGCGCTGGTCGCGGCCGCGCATGGCGGTGTTCGAGACCGCGATCGGCATGCGCGGGATGGGGCTGATCCTCTTGACGCTGGCGATGGCGCTGATCGTCGCGGCGCCCGTGGTCGGGCAGATCCCGCTCGGGCTCGCGGTCTGCCTCGTGGGGCTCGGCCTCGTCGAGCGGGACGGCATCATCGTCCTCGTCGGGCTCGGGATCGGCACCGTCGGCGTCGCGCTGAATGCCGGCTTCGTCTACGCGATCGTCGCCGGCATCATGAGCCTGTTCGGCCTCTGAGAGGGCCTCACGCTTCGAGGTGGCGAGGGCGGACGAGGCGGTAGACGAGGCCGCCGCGCGGCCCCACCAGCATCGAGACGAGGTAGAGGCCCCCCGCCGCCAGCACGATGGCGGGGCCGGTGGGCAGGTCCGCGTGGTAGGACAGGCTGAGGCCGATCACGCTGGCGAGCGCCGCGGCGAGCATCGAGACCGGGATCAGGCCGCTGAGGTCGGAGGCCCAGAACCGCGCCGTGATCGCCGGCAGCAGCATCAGGCCGACCGCCAGCAGCGTCCCCAGCGCCTGGAAGCCGCCGACGAGGTTCATCACCACGAGGCCGAGGAAGGCGAGGTGGACCGGGCCGCCGACGCGGCTCACCGTGCGCAGGAAGAGCGGGTCGACGCACTCCATCACGAGCGGGCGGTAGAGCACGGCGAGCGCCAGGAGCGTCACGCTCGCGATGCCGCCGAGCAGCAGCAGCGCCGGGTCGTCGAGGGCGAGCACCGTGCCGAACAGGATGTGCAGGAGGTCGATCTGCGACCCCCTGAGGGAGACGAGGAGCACGCCGGCCGCGAGCGAGATCAGGTAGAAGGCGGCGAGGCTCGCATCCTCCTTCAGCACGGTCGAGCGGGTGACGAGGCCGGCGAGCAAAGCCACCGCGAGGCCGGCCGCGAGGCCGCCCAGCGTCATCGCGGGCAGGGACAGGCCGGCGACGAGAAAGCCCGCCGCGGCGCCGGGGAGGATGGCGTGGCTCATCGCCTCGCTCATCAGGCTCATCCGGCGCAGCATCAGGAAGACGCCGATCGGCGGGGCCGAGACGGACAGGGCGAGGCAGCCCGCCAGCGCCCGGCGCATGAATCCGAACTCGAGGAAGGGGCCGAGGACGAGGTCGATCACGAGGCGCTCCGGTGGAGTGGGCGCGCGGGATCGGGGTCCGGCACGGCCTTGTGCGCGATCTCCCCCCGAACGTCGCCGCGTTGATCGCGATCATGCCCGTGCGCGCCCGCGTGGTGGTGGTCGTGGGGCTCGTGCGCGTGCGCGGGCTCGTGAAGAGACTCGTGGGCATGCTCGTGGGCATGCTCGTGGATATGGCCGCGGGCGCAGATCGCGGCGTTCTCGTCCCAGGCCTCCGAGAGCCGGGTCGCGCGGGCGAGATGGGCGGGCGTCAGCACGGCGGCGGTCGGTCCCCAGGCCACGGGCTCGCGGGCCAGCAGCAGGGTCGTGGGGAAATGGGCGCGCACCTGCGCGAGGTCGTGCAGCGCCGCGACGATCGTGCGCCCCTGCCCGTGCCAGAGGCGGATCAGGCCGACGAGGTCGTCGGTGGTGCGGGCGTCGATCCCGGTGAAGGGCTCGTCGAGCAGGATGATCGCGGCGTCCTGCAGGATCAGCCGCGCGAACAGGGCCCGCTGGAACTGGCCGCCGGACAGGGTGCCGATCGCCCGCGCCTCGAACCCGTCGAGGCCGACCGCGGCGAGGGCGGCGAGCGCCTCGCCCCGGTGCCGCCGCAGGCTCGCCCAGGGGCCGAGCCGCCGCCACAGGCCCATATAGGCGAGGTCGAGGACGCTGAGGGGAAAGCTGCGGTCGATCTCGTCGGCCTGCGGCAGGTAGGCAATGGCGCCGCGGTCGCGCTCGATCCGGCCGTCGAGGCTGCCGATCTCCCCCGCGATCCCCTTCAGGAGCGTGGACTTGCCGGCTCCGTTCGGGCCGACGAGGGCGAGCAGGTCGCCCCGCGGGATCGCGCCGTCGAGATGATGCACGGCCGGGTGCCGGTCATAGCCGAGGGTCAGCCCGTCGAAGGCGATGGCGCCGCGCGGAGGCACCGTCACCGGAGCGCCCACAGGATCACGAGCCAGAGCCCGCCGGCGCAAGCGGCGGCGAGGGCGAGGCGGGCGCCGATCCCGGCGCGGAACAGGGAGGCGCGCGACGTCGGCCGGCGCGACGGGGGGGCGGAGGGGGCTCGGGACGAGGCTCGGGGCCGGTCGGATCGGGTCACGTCGGGGTCGGTTCCGGTGGCGCGGCGACGGGCGTCCGGGCCGGTCGCGGCGGGTGGCGCCTCCCGCCCGCCGGCCCGCATCCTCGCGCGCCGGACGATTTGCCGGGATCGGGCCTGCGCCCTATAGTCGGGGCTGATACACTGTAACACCCTCGGAGTTCAATCGGGACCCGCCGTGACGGAGCACAGGCACCCTCATGAGGCCGGCCACGAGGCGGGCCCCTGCTGCGGCGGAGACGCCGTCATCGAGCGGGCCGAGCGCCTCTGCCGGGAGCGCGACCTGCAATTCACGCGGCTGCGCCGGGACGTCCTGAAGGCCGTTGCCGAGGCGGGCCGCCCGCTCGGCGCCTACGACATCGCCGAGCGCCTGAGCGAGCCGGGGCGCCGGGTGGCGGCGGTCTCGGTCTACCGCGCCCTCGACTTCCTGACCGAGCACGACCTCGTCCACCGCATCGCGAGCCGCAACGCCTTCGTCCCCTGCGCCCACAGCCACGGGGAGGGGGCGGGCCTCGTCTTCATGATCTGCCGCAGCTGCGGCGGCATCGACGAGACCACCTCGCCCGAGATCGAGGACCAGCTCGGCCGCACCCTGGCGCGCGCCGGGTTCCGCCCCGCGAGCCGCATCCTCGAAGTCGAGGGCGAGTGCGAGGCCTGCCTGCAGCGCGAGGGTGCAGCCTAGGGGCCGAAATCCGACGTTTGTTCCCTGCTCGCGAGGTCCGCTGAGGGGAGTGTCGCCGGCATTCAGCCAAGCGGCCGCAACGGGTCGCATCGCCCTCGGTAGCGGACCTTCGCGGGTTGGGCATCATGGAATACGGGAATCGCAGAGGGAGGAGTATGGGCTTGGGGATCACCGGCCGCGGCATCCGTGAGGGGAAGCCGGGCCCGTGGCTGCCGAGCGCTCCCTACAACGGACCTGCGTAGTACTCGCCGAGCTGTTCCCACTCGTCCCGAGACAGAAGCGTGTCGTCACGGGAGAACTCGGGCGAATTGCGCAGCTGCTCCTCTGTGATGCTCGTATGGTAGCCGTGCAGTTTCGTGTCGTAATGCAGCTGTTCCCAAGGAACCGTATGGATCTCGGAATCCAGGTTCAGGAAGCCGCGGAACGTCGTGACGGCATAAACCACCTGGCCGCTGATCTTTTCGATCACGAGACGCTTGATGGTTCCGATCCGCACTCCGTTCGCATCGTAAACAGCGGTGCCCTCGACGCGATCACTCTCGATCAGCGGATGGCTCGGAACTGATAACGTGCCCGTCTCAGCCATAGCTCGCTTCCTCCAGTCCTTGGTTGAACGAGAGCCACGAAAGGCGCTCGCCCATTTTGGGTGACCGTCGCAGGAGGTAGCAAGCTCAAATGATGCAATCGTCGTGCACGCGCGAGGCTACTGAATTCGCATCATGCGCGCGCGTCCTGTCGCGTAAGCGGCATTACAGGGAGCTGCCGGCCAGCCCTTGCGCGGCACGCCATCAGTGCTGGTAGATCTCCAGCGTGTCGGCGGTGAACAGCGCCTCGGCGCCCAAGGAGGCGCTGCTGGAGGAGCCGTCGATCATCGAGATCGCGTCCGGGTAGATGGTGCCGCGGCGGCCGTAGGCGCGCTTGGCCTCCTCACACCAGCCGTCGGCGGGCTCCGGCATGGTCAGGCGCTGGCGGTTGATCTCGCTGCGCACGAGCGCCTTGAGCCGTGCCTCATCCTGCTCCCAGCGCTCCTCCGCGGAGCCGTAGGCCGCCCGGAGGGCGAGCCAGGGTGCCTGGGCGTTGCGGCCGGGCTTGACCGCCTTGCACTTCTCCAGGGTGATCGCGTAGCCGACGAGCTGCGAGACGAGTGCCGGCGCGCGGTGCGGGAGCGGCGCCTCGACCATCTCGGCGGCGCGGGCGCCGGTCGCGGCGAGGACGAGGGCCATCGGGATCACGTAGCGAAGCATGCTCCGGCTCCATCGTGTTGCTAGGTCTTGGGAACGGTCCAGTGCGCCTCGACATGGCCGGCGAGCCCGAGGGCATGGTCGCGGACAAGGATGGCGGCGCGCTCGGCGGCGCGGGCCTGCAGGGCCGCGATGATCGCGGCGTGCTCGCGCATCGAGCGGTCGGGGCGCCCGTCCTGGCGGATCGACGTCGATCGGATCGCGCGGACATGGACGAACAGGTTCGCGGACATCTCGACCATGAGCTGGCAGTTGCCGAGGCGGATGATGGCCTGGTGGAAGGCGATGTTGGCGTCCGTGTAGTCATCGAGCCGGTTCGTGAGGCCCGAGAGAGTGAAGGTGGCGAACATCTCGGCGAGCTCGGCGAGCTCGGCGTCGCTCGCTCGGCTTGCCGCGAGGTAGGCGGCCGTGCCCTCCAGCGCCGCCCAGACCGTGATCATCTCGATCAGCTCGCGCTTGGTCTTGCGGACGACGAACAGGCCACGGCGGGGAATGGATCGGACGAGGCCCTCCTGCTCCAAGAGGGACATCGCCTCCCGCACGGGCGTCCGGCTGATGCCGAGCTCACGGGCTATGTGGTTCTCGTCCAGGCGGATCTCGGTCGCGCTGTTGTAGATGTCCATCGCCAGGATCGAGCGCTTGATCATCTCGTAGGCCTGGTGCCGGAGCGTCGCGCCACGCCCGACGAAAGCTAGATTTGGCATCGGCGTGTGAGCTTGAAGCAACGTGACGCTCCAGACGCTTCGAGAACCTGAGAAGGGCCGTTCCGGGACAGGCTGCGCACCCCGGCGAACCGGGGCGCGCGTTTTGGCTCAGGCGTGGGCGAGGGCGCCGGCCGGGAGGGCGGCCTCGTTCGCCGCGTGGTGCTTCTTGAGCATGGGCCGGAGCACCGCCACCGCGAGGG
>NZ_JAVDVV010000014.1:0-130166 GCF_031457035.1 Methylobacterium sp. BE186 | reverse complement strand
GGGGCGCGCACGACGAGGTCGAAGACGCGGGCGGAGAGGGCCTCGTCGAGCGCCGCGCCGACGCGGGCGAGGATGCGGGAGCGGATCATCTCCAGCAGGCCCTGGAAGGCGTAGAGGACGAGCGCGAGGGCCACGAGGCCGACCAGCGTGGGCACGGAGCGGCTCGGGATGACGCGGTCGTAGACCTCGAGCATGAAGAACGAGCCCGTCAGGTAGAGCACGTTCACCAGACCGCTCATCACCCCAACGCCGATGAACGCCGTCCGGCATCGGCTCAACGCCGAGACAATCTCCCGTGTGTCTCGCTGTCCCGACATGACCTCGCCCCCCTGTTTCGGCCAGCTGTATTCGAGCTCGATCGCCGAAAGCCAGCAAGAAAACGGACTAGATCTCTGAACTAATTCGCCACAACAACTCGCTCTCTCGCCGCATGCTGCAGAGCGTGGGCATGCGAAAGGCGCGCCGCTTCCTGATTTTTGCTCGACGAGAATCCCACGGAATACGACTAGTACCTGGATCTATACAGAGTTAGATCTGTCGGTTTAGGTAAATATTTTCCCTAGCGGCAGGATTAAAAAAGTGTTTCAACCGAAGCAAGCAATAGCGATGAGCACCATCGATTTGCGATTGACCTATAAAATGCGCGGGGAGAACGATCATGACCACCCAGAACCCGAACTTTACGGTCAACCAGGACGACCTGGCCTATATCCTGAAGCAGATCGTGATCGCGGAGCGAGAGACCGCTGGTGAGACCTTGCAGCAGATCATCGGGCCAAATGCTGCGATCCTGCCCTGGGGCCTGCGCCACGTCGACGGATCAAACAACAATCTCTTGCCCGGCGGCCAGTTCGTCGGCGCCGCCGATCAGATCCTCCCGCGCCTGCTCGATCCGAACTTCCTGAATGATCAGGATGGGGACACGATGCCGTTCGCGCCCGGCATGGCCGTCGACAACACCGATTACGGTTCGGTCGGTTCGCCATCATTGCCAACGGTGAACGGCGGCCACACAGGCAACGTGGCGGATGCGGATCCCCGCATCATCTCGAACCTCATCGTCGACATGTCGGTGAACAACCCGGCCGCAATCGCTGCCTGGTTCGGCAATCCGCTCGCGGTTGCGGCCTGGGAGGCGGCGCATCCCAACAAGACGGCGGTCGCCCCGCCGAAGCCCGGTGAGACGCTCGGGCCGGACGAGATCGCGCTCACCAACGAAGACTTGTCGGTGATCCCGAACCAGTCGCCGGACATCGGCCTCTCCCCGCAGTTCAACGGCTGGATGACCTTCTTCGGCCAGTTCTTCGACCACGGCCTCGACCTCATCACGAAGGGCAACAACGGGACGGTCTACATCCCGCTGCAGAAGGACGACCCGCTCTACGTCGAAGGCAGCCACACGAATTTCATGGCGCTGACGCGCTCGACCCCCGTTGCCGGCCCCGGCGCGGATGGCGTGATGGGCACGGCGGACGACACGAACCACGAGACGATCAACACGACGACGCCGTGGATCGACCAGAACCAGACCTACACCTCGCATCCGTCGCACCAGGTGTTTCTGCGCGAATACATGTTCTCCGTCGATTCCAACGGCGACGGCGTCAATGACTCGCACGCCGTTTCGACCGGCCGCCTCCTCGACGGCGCCAATGGCAGCATTGCGACCTGGGCCGATACGAAGGCTCAAGCGCTCCGGATGCTCGGCATCAAGCTCGACGATTATGATGTTCTCGACGTGCCGCTCCTGCGCACGGACGCCTACGGCAACTTCATCCCCGGTGCGCATGGCTATGCCCAGATCGCGACGCCGGACGGCTTCGTCGAAGGCACGGCTGATGGCATCTCCGTGCCGGCGAACGCCATTCGCACGGGCCACGCCTTTCTGAACGACATCGCGCATCATGCCGAGCCGGTGATGGTCGACCACGACCACAATCCAGGGACGCCCGCGGTTAAACAGACAGCCGACTCCGATCCGGGCGTCGGGGACGACGGCAATCCGCTCACCTACGACGACGAGATGCTGGGCTCACATTTCGTGACCGGCGACGGCCGCGGCAACGAGAATATCGGCCTCACCGCGGTCCACACGATCTTCCATTCCGAGCACAACCGGCTCGTCGAGGCGAACAAGCTGACGATCCTGGCCTCCGCGGCGAACGGCGACGTCTCGTTCCTGAACGAGTGGCTCGTGAACGACGTCACCTCCGTTCCGGCCGACACGTCCACGCTCGTCTGGGATGGCGAGCGCCTGTTCCAGGCCGCGAAATTCGTGACCGAGATGCAGTACCAGCACCTCGTCTTCGAGGAGTTCGCCCGCAAGGTCCAGCCGGCGGTGAACCCCTTCGTGTTCACGAACACGCCCGACATCAATCCGGCGATCACGGCCGAGTTCGCGCACGTCGTCTACCGGTTCGGCCACTCCATGCTGACCGACAAGATCGACCGGCTCGACCTGAACATGAGCAAGAGCGACATCGAGCTCTTCGATGCCTTCCTCAACCCGCAGGCGTTCACCGCGAGCGGCATCACCGCAGCCGAGGCGACCGGCGCGATCGTGCGCGGCATGTCGCGCCAGGCCGGCAACGAGATCGACGAGTTCGTGGTGAGCTCGCTGCGCAACACACTCCTCGGCCTGCCGCTCGATCTCGCGGCGCTCAACATCGCCCGCGGTCGCGAAGCCGGAGTGCCGGCCTTCAACGTCGCCAGGGCGCAGTTCTACGAGGACACCGGCAACATTGACCTGAAGCCCTACGACAATTGGCTGGCGCTCGCCCAGAACCTCAAGAACCCGCTCTCGATCGTGAACTTCGTGGCGGCCTACGGGACGCATCCGCTGCTCCAGGCCGAGACCACGATCGAGGGCAAGCGCGCGGTGGCGCTCGCCCTCGTCATCGGGAGCCAGGAGACCGTTCTTGGCGATCCGACCACCCCGGCCGATGACCGCGTGATCAATGGTGCTGCCGTCGACGATCGGCTCGACTTCCTCAACTCGACCGGCGCATGGGCCGGCCACGAATCCGGCCTCAACCTCGTCGACCTCTGGATCGGCGGGCTCGCGGAGCGCAAGACCGAATTCGGCGGCATGCTGGGCTCGACGTTCAACTACGTCTTCGAAAATCAGATGGAGAACCTCCAGAACGGCGACCGTCTGTACTACCTCAGCCGCCTGCAGGGCCTGAACCTTCTGAACGAGCTCGAGGCGAACACCTTCTCGGCGCTCGCCATGCGCAACTCCGATCTCGGCGACACGACCTCGTCGCACGTGGCCGGCAACCTCTTCGACACGCCCGACCTGACGCTCGAGATCGACCAGACGAAGCAGATCGACACCGATCCGGTCCAGGCCAACGCGATCCTGCAGGCGATCGACCCGAAGGTCACCCGGCATGCGCCCGGTGCCGACGTCAACAACGACGGTCACGCGGATGGCGGCTACATCCGCTTCTCGGGCGGCGAGCACGTCGTGCTCGGCGGCACCGAGGGCAACGACACGCTGATCGGCGATCGCGGCATCGACACGCTCTGGGGCGACGGCGGCGACGACTACCTCAACGCCCAGACCGAATCCGATCAGGTTTTCGGCGGCGACGGCGATGACATCATCGTCGACCCGTTCGGCGACAACTTCCTGCGCGGTGACGCGGGCAACGATGTGATCAGCGTCGGAGCCGGCCTCAACATCCTCTTCGGCGGCGAGGGCCAGGACTTCATCATGGCCGGGCTCGATGGCTCGGAGGTGTTCGCCGGCCGCGACAACGACTTCGTCATGGGCGGCAACGGCAACGAGAACCTCATGGGCAATGAGGGTGACGACTGGATCGAGGGAGGCGACGGGTTCGACTCGCTCTCGGGCGAGAACTCGCAGCTCTTTTTCAACTCGACCATCATCGGCCACGACATTCTGAACGGCCAGAACAACGACACCGACTATGACGGCGAGTCGGGCGACGACATCATGTTCGAGGGCGCCGGCATCCAGCGCAACAACGGCATGCTCGGCTTCGACTGGGGCATCCACAAATTTGACCCGAATGCCGCTCGCTCCGACCTCGCGCTCGGCATCGTCGCAGCCGGTATCCCGACCGTGGCCGGTTTCGATCAGCAGCAGGACCTGACGCTGCGTGACCGCTTCGACTCGACCGAAGGCCTGTCAGGCTGGAAGTTCGACGATGATCTCAAGGGCTCCGACTCCCCTATCGGAGCGGTCGGTGCCGGCGGCGCCGAGGTCATCGGCGGCACGATCTTCGATAGCGCGCTCACCGTGGAGGGGGTCGCCCGGATCCACGGCCTCGCGGCGCTCCTCAACGGCATCGATGACAGCGACGTCGACGAGTTCGGGGTGACGCATCCCGGCATCATCCTGAACACGAGCAACGGCGCAAACATCCTTCTTGGCGGCGGCGGCAGCGACACCATCCGCGGCCGGGCCGGCAACGACATCATCGACGGCGACTCCTGGCTGAACGTCCGGATCGCACTCTATGCGGATAAGAGCCGCAGCGGCACGCCGACCATGACGGCCGAGAGCATGTCGTCTGTCGTGACTGACCTTGCCGGCAACGTGCTTTTCGGCGGCAAGGCACTCTCCGCCCTGATGCTCGATCGCACGCTCAATCCCGGGCAGCTGGAGATGGTGCGGGAGATCCTCGACGGAGATCCGGCCAATGCTGCAAACGACGTCGCGGTCTACGCCGGCGTCCGGACCGGCTACACCTTCGGCAGGAACACCGACGGCAGCTGGACGGTGACCGACACCGATGCGACTGACGGTGACGAGGGCACGGACAAGCTCTGGAACATCGAGACGCTCCGGTTCTCGGACCGCGACGTCCTGATCGTCAACCGGCCGCCGACGGGCGAGCTGACCATCACCGGCTCCGAGAACTTGCTGACCGCCAACACCGCCGGCATCGCCGATCCGAACGGTCTCGGCACCTTCTCCTTCCAATGGCAGGTCTCGGCCGACGGACTTACAAATTGGACGAACTTCGGCGGTCCGACAGCCAACCCAACTCTCACAATCGGGAATGCCGGCGATCCTCGCTTCTTCCAGGTGATCGCGCGCTACACCGACCAGTCCGGCTCTGCCGAAAGCCTGACCTCGAACATCACAGCTCGGGTCGGCAGCAACACGGTCGGTGATACGATCACCGGGTCGACCGGCCCGAACCTGATCAACGGCCGGGGCGCCAACGACATCCTGAGCGGGTCGGATGGGAACGACATCATCAACGGCGGAGCCGGAAACGATACGCTGAATGGCGACCTCGGCAACGACACCCTGACGGGCGGCGACGGCAACGACGCCGTGAACGGCGGAGCTGGCGACGACACGATCATCATCGACATCGACGGCACGGGTGACGGGGCTGACACGCTCTCTGGCGGCGCAGATCTCGACACGCTCTTGATCGTCGACACGGGCGCCGGAAACGAGGACCTGAACATCGTCTTCGGAACCCGGATCACCCAGGTCGAGGCCGGTGGGACGATCAACGCCGATATCGAGCAGGTCCGCGCCGATCTCGGCGCGGGGACGGGCGACGGCTTGGTCTACTCGGCCACGAGCTCGGCAGTGACGGTGAACCTCGCAACCGGTACCGCCTCGGGCTTTGCCTCGGTCGCTGGGATCGAGAACGTCACCGGCACGAACAACGCCGACACGATCACGGGCAACGCGGTGGCGAACGTGCTCACCGGCGGTGCCGGAGCGGACACGCTCGATGGCGGCGCCGGCAACGACACGCTCGACGGCGGCACAGGCGCCGACATCATGCGGGGCGGCGCGGACAACGACACCTATGTGGTCGATGTCGCGGGCGACGTGGTCGACGAGACTTCGGCCGGATCGACCGGTACCGACACGGTGCGGACGTCACTCGCGAGTTACACGCTTGGGGCGAACGTCGAGAACCTGACCTATACCGGGAATGCCGCCTTCTCCGGCACCGGCAACACGCTGAACAACGTGCTCACAGGCGGCAATGCGGCTGCTGGCGACACGCTCAGCGGCGACGCCGGCAACGATATCCTCAACGGCAACGGCGGCAACGACACGCTCTCAGGCGGGGCCGGAAATGACACGCTCGACGGTGGTGACGGCAACGACACTCTGAACGCGGGGGCCGACAACGACACCCTCAGCGGTGGCACGGGCAATGACACGCTGAACGGCGACGCTGGAAACGACTCGCTCACGGGAGGCACCGGTAACGACACCCTCAATGGCGGGGACGGCGACGACACGGTCACTTGGAGCGCCACCAGCTTCTTGGGGTTCGAGCTCTCGAACGACGGTCGCGACGTGATCAATGGCGGAACGGAAGGCGCGGCAGGCGACAGGTTCGTCGTCAACGGCTCAGGCAACGCGGAGGTTTTCCGGGTTTATGCCAAGGCGGACGCGGTCGCGGCCGGCATCTACGCGGCTGCCGGCACGGCCGAGATCATCGTCACTCGCAACACCAACGGTGTGAACGGCGCGGTGACGGCGAACAATATCATTTCCGAACTCACCGATATCGAGGAGATCACGATCAACACCGGTGCCGGCAACGACACGGTGCTGGCCGTCGGCAACTTCAATCCAACCAGCCTGAACTTCAATACAATCACGATCAACGGCTCCGACGGCGACGACACGGTCGACATCTCATCGCTTCAGTCGGCGCACCGGATTGTGTTCACCTCGAACGGCGGCCGCGACATCATCCTCGGGGCGCTTCGCCCTCAGGACGTGATCGAGCTGCCGACGGGCCTCACGCCCGAAGAGTGCGCGATCGTTGAGAACGCGGATGGCACCACCACGATGTCTGGCGGTGGACACAGCGTCACCTACACGCGTGGTAACAACTCCGGCCCAGTTACCCACAATCCCGGCACGGGTCAGCCCGGCACGAACGATCCTGGCACGGGTCAGCCCGGCACCAGCGATCCTGGCACGGGTCAGCCGGGCACGAACGATCCGGGCACGGGTCAGCCCGGCACCAGCGATCCTGGCACGGGTCAGCCGGGCACCAGCGATCCGGGCACGGGTCAGCCCGGCACCAACGATCCTGGCACGGGTCAGCCCGGCACCAGCGATCCTGGCACGGGTCAGCCCGGCACCAGCGATCCGGGCACGGGCCAGCCGGGCACCAGCGATCCGGGCACGGGCCAGCCGGGCACCAATGATCCGGGTACGGGTCAGCCGGGTACCGGTGATCCTGATCACGGATCTATGCCGCACCATCGCGAGCACTTCGGCAGCGTCAGCCACGACGCGCACAGCGCTGCGGGCGAGGTCTACGCCCTCTACGACGCCGTGCTCGGCCGGGGTTCCGACATGGGCGGGCAGGAGTACTGGACGGGGGCGCGCATGGACGGGATGTCCCTGCACGACATGGCCGAGCGCTTCCTCAGCTCCGACGAGGGCAAGGGGCATCACGGCATGGAGGACGATCGCGCCTTCATCGAAGGCCTCTACCACACGGCGCTCGGCCGCGAGGGCGAGGATGCGGGCGTCGATGCCTGGCTGAGCGCCCTCGGGAACGGGACGTCACGCGCAGACGTGGTGCTCGGCTTCGCCTTCTCGCAGGAGAACCTCGACGGACTGAAGCCGGTGTTCGAGTACGGCGTGTTCACGGCCGACAAGGACGCGAGCGACGCGGCGCGGCTCTACTACGGCCTCCTCGACCGAGCGCCAGACGCAGAGGGCCTCGTGGCTTGGACATCCGCAATGAAGGCGGGCCTGTCCGACACCGCCGCGGCACAGAGCTTCCTCGACTCCATGGAGTACAAGGCGAAGTACGTGGACCTCTCGAACGAGGACTTCGTCGACATGCTCTACAAGAACGCCCTCGGCCGCGACGCTGAGGACGAGGGCTTGGAAAGCTGGACCGCGGCTCTTGAGAGCGGAGCCTCCCGCGCCGCGGTGGCTACGGGTATCGCTCTCAGCCAGGAAGCTCAGAGCTGCCTGATCTCGCAGATCGAAGAGGGCTGGCACCTCGTCTGATCTGACTGACACGGCTCATAGGTAACCTCGAGGTAGGGAGTGAGCGGCGAGAGCTGGCCACTCCCTGCTTTCATCGCGAAAGGGAAACTTTACCTTTCGCGTCAGACTATCCCAACCTATTTCCCGGATACATTAATCAGCTCCGGCTTCTGTGCTGTCACCGGCAGAGAGTGTGACAATGCGTACCTATCCGAGCGTTGCCTTTGTCGCGGGGGCATCAGATCGACATCTTAACAGGCTTCGAAAAATTCTTCAGGATGATTGCGCCTGTCAGGAGATCGTTGAGTTCGAATCAATTCTATCTGCGATGAATAAATTAAGAGATAGAAGCGATCTGTCTGTCGTTTTCGTTCGCGTAGGAGAGCCAACCATAAGGCAATTGAACGATCTACGGACTATCAAAGTACTACACAGACACATACGTATCGCTCTTGTCGCAGATACCGATAGCCAGCGGCATGTTCTCGCAGCGGTGCAAGCAGGTCTGCATGGATACATCCCGACGCTTCTTGATCCTACCGAATTTGATCGGGCGGTTTTGGCGGTCTGGAATGGTCGGATATATGTACCTGCTTCAATAGCAAATACATAGATTATCAAAGAAGATAGCATGAGTAGCAGGTGCGGAATTGCTTCCCTGAATTTTACGAAGAAAGAGCAAGAAATACTTCTGCTTATGCGGAGTGGATTAAATAATACAGAAATTGCTGAGAGAATTAGCATCTCGGTATCTACAATAAGGTTGCACAATAGCGCGATAGATCGGAAATTCGGCGCGCTGAAGCGTGCCGATTTTGTTCATTGCTAGAGATAAACGTGGTGGAGGAGACCCGCTATCCGCCGGAAGGGGTAAGCCTCCCCTCAGCGGGGCTCTCCCTAGTTAGCCCCTGGTCGATGTCCCCGGCCTAGGCTGATTGCTGGTCTGACGAGCCGCCTTCGGTGAAGGTGGCATCGGTGCGCTTCGCGGGCTGAGCTGGCTCGGCGGCGCGGCATATCTGCGATCGACGCGTTGAGCACGCGGGCCAGGGCGCCGGCCTCTGACCGCGCGGCTTCCTCGGTCGGGTTACGCGTGTTCGTCGACGTGTGTGGAGGGCCGCCTGCTCTGCCGTGCGCCAGGGACGTCACGATAGGTAGACCTAGCGTCTGTCAGGGCTCCGAGCCGCCCACCAGCTCGCATGTGCCGCCGAGGCGCCCCTCAATGGCGGTCAGGGCAGCGTCTAGCGAAGGATGGAGGACGGCCATGCCGTCGAGCCGGCTTCCCCGCTCCGGCACGATCGTGAATGGGGTGTCTGGCCACGCCGTCCTGCGGATCGAGCCAAGCTGGCGGCCTAGGCGATCATACAAGGTCCATTCGGTACCGGGGGCTTCGATCGGATTGACGACAACATCCATGGGCGCACCCCAGAGCGAACAATCCCTGAGCGTTCAGCAGCGGATCATGCTGGAGCGCTGCGAGGTTGGTGACGGGTATGAACCATCCGCGCGCCCCGAGTTTCGGACGCTGTACTCTCTGATGGATCGGGGATTGATCCTGCGGAATGAGGGCCGCTGGCTTCTCACGCAGGCTGGCCGAGACCTTCTCCGTGAGATCAGGAAGAGGGCACGAGCGCGCCGGTTCGCAGGCGGGTAGCGAACAGATGCCGAAACCTCAGAAGCACAAGGCGCATCTCGTGGTGGTCCTACGGAAGGGGCAGCCACGTTGCGTCTGCGCTGCCGTGAAGCGGACCCCGGAGGAGGCTCTGGCGGCGACCAAGGCGGCCTATGCTGAGGCGAAGGTCTACCTCGTTGGCGGGCTCGCCCGGAACATGGTTCGCAAGCTGAGGCTCAGCCACGATGAGGTGCGACCTTTCTGATGCGGTGCCGCTGGACGGCACAGCCTTCAGATCCCTGGGATGTGCCTCACGTGCGCGACACCGTCGTGAACCATCGTCGGTGTCGCCACTGTAGTCCCCCTGAATGAGCAGAGAAGGCGGGGCCTAGCTTATTCGGCTTCGCGCTTCTTGATCTCCAGCGAGGTTGGATCAAGCTTCAGATCGAACTCCTTGCCATTGGCATCGATCGCATCGTCGACCTCGATCATGCCATTCTCCATCTCGATCTTCTTCCACTTGGTGAAGCCTTGCTGCTTCAGCATCGCCTCAACCTTGGTCTGCTGGTCGGGCGACAGCTTCTCATCAGCCATCGCACCGGCAGCAAGCGTCATCGAGAGAGCACAGGCGAGGACAGTCGTCGTGAAACGCATTGCTGCTTCCTCCAAGTTATAGCCGCCACAAACGAGCGAGAGCTGCGGCGGTTCCCACACGCTATCCTCTAAGCCGTCGCGCGCCAATTGGACCTATGGGGCTTCTTTGCGGGGTGGGAAGCCAAGAGGGAATGTTCGGTTTGCACTCATGGTAACTATACAATCGACATTTCATGATGCCACATCTTACAGTCGCCTCCGCTGCCAGCAGTAGCAGGCACCGAGGCTTCAGATCATTGATAGGCGGCCAGATCCTCGCAGCTCGCAAGCTTCTTTGGTGGACCCAGAGAAAGCTTGCCAATGAAGCCAAGCTACGTATCAGCGTCATCATGCAGGCTGAGGCTTGCGCCGGAGAATTGAACATCTCAGTCGTGCAAACGGATGCCATCGCAGATGCTCTGCAAGCCGCCGGCATCGAGTTCACGACCAGTGGGCTGGTTTGGCCCAATGCCCGCCGAGCCTCTGTCAACTCCGAAACGCGATCCTGATTTCGTCGAACACCATCGCCGACTGGAACATCAGGGTGAACAAGGCGACCTGAAACAGCGCCGGACGACGGAGTGCTAGGCGGTTGGCGAAGCCGACGATCGGCAGCGTGGGCAGAAGGAGCCGGACGAATAGCGCCACCGCGAGGCCGATCAGGACGCCGCAGAGAATGTCGCTGGCGTAGTGGTAGCCGACGTAGATACGCGGCAGACAGGTGGTCAGCACCGCCCATCCATAGCAGAGGGCCCCAAGCGGGCGGGACACCAGCCAGACCGACGTTGCCAGGGCGCTGACGATCGCCGCGTGATCGCACGGGAACGAGGTGCCGCTCTCGATTACAGCCGTGATCAAGCTGGTCGGGACGCTGTCGACTTGCAGCAGGTCCGGTTCCGCAACCAGGTAGGGACGGCCGCGAAAGGGAAGAAGCATGCGCAGCGCACACGCGATGATGCCGGCTGCGAGCATCGCGACTGTCGCTTCGATAGCGGCCCGCATGCCGATGACGGCCTCGACCACGGCCTCGCGCGAACCTAAACCGTTGCCGGTGCGGAACCAGAGGTAGACCAGCACGGCCATCAGCGGCAGCAGCCTGATCGCGAACAGAGCCGTGCAAGCGAGGGTGACGGCATCGAGGAAGGGTGAGCGTCCTGCCAACTGACCGACGACCCGCAACACCAGCTCGTCCAGCGCGGTCAGCATGCAACTCTCCCATGGCTGGCTCACCGCCAGCTCAGGCTGCCAGTGTTTGTTGGCCTATAGGAGATCGGAGCTCAGCGCCCTTCACCGTCTTCAGGCATACAGAGGCTGGCACACGTGACGCTGCCGGCAAACGGCCGAAGGTGGGAGCGTCCATCCGACAAAGGTCTGAACTCCTTTTGGCCGAAAACCGCGCTGTCGGCGCCGAGATTGCTGAAGCGATGGTGGACGAGCTTGCCCCTGCCACCTGTGCTCACTGGGGAGATGACCTTCCTCACGTGCGTCGGAGGAGCCATTTCGGGCGCCGTGAGACACCGCTGAGGCATGCGGAGGTCCGCTTCTGCTGCGCTGTTGCGGAAAGCAGACCGGCAGCTTCCGGCCAAAGCCAGACGTCCGCAGCCAGTCGAGAGAGATGGGTCACAGTGCGGAAGTTGACCGGGACGTGCCACACCGGTCAGGCGGCTCGCTGCTGAGATCCTCTGTCCTCCGCCGCCACCTCCATCCTGCCCACGAACAAATCGGGACGGTGCAAGCGTCCGGACGGACATGCGACGCAGCGGTTCGACATTCGATTGTACAGCCGCTTCACTGATGCGCTTGCCGCCGTCTTGAACAGAAACGGGAAGGCCGCGTGCACGAACGCCGCTAGCGACGCGCCGAGCAGCGGCACGGCGTAGCTTAGCGAAGCCCGCATGTGCTGCATGTAGCTCTCGCCGAGAGAAGACGGATGTTCCGTGAACAGGCGCTTGAGACCCATGTCGCACCCTCCCGCTGAAGACTTCGCCGGCCTGAGCGGCAAGGCCCAGCCCAACATGGTTAACAAGGTCTTGCTCAATGCCTCAGGCACATCATTGCTGGTGGCGTCCAGGGGGCGGATTGCACAGATGTGGAGCGAACTCCGGTTGAGCTCGAAGTCTGTACGGCCGCCGGACATCCTACCGACCGCCCGCATGAGTATCCGCAATGTTTGCACGAGGCGGAGAGCTCAACAGTGATGCTCGTCACGGACGAGAATGGATGGCGTCGGATCTTCCAGATCAAAGCAGTGGAAAAGAGCTAAGGAGCCTACGGGGAGTGGTGGCACGATTTGTCAGGCTGATCGCCACGTACCTCTAGCGCCAAGCCACCCTTCGCTTTCTCGTCGCTCATCCACAGCGGTGCACAGCTGAGATCGGCAATCAGATCCAGGCTCATTGCCGGCTTGGTACGCATGATATTTGTTCGCACTTCGTTCCAGCGAGGCACGCGCGATGGCGAACTCGCAACCCGAAGAGGTGCAGCCCTCCGAAGCGGAATGGATCGCCTTCGCTTATCATTCGGCCACACAGGATGACCTATGGGCGGCACTGATGCGGGCCATTGAGGCCGCTGTGGCCGACCTTGCAGGGGCTGACCGACGCCTTGAGCAGGAACGCAGCCTGATCTCGCATGGCTACGTGCGCGCTCAGCTTGGCCCACGATGACGGAGCGCCTGTGCGACATCACCGGAAGGCGCCTGATCGTCGAATGCATCCCTTGCAGACGCCGCGGCGTCTATGGCCTTGAGCGTCTGCGCCAGCGTTTCGGTGAGCACGCCGACCTCTACGACGTCTGGCTGCAGCTGACGCAATCGTGCCGCCATCAGCATGCCATCGGTGCGCGTCGCCCGAACCAGTACGGCCGGGCCTGCCGCGCTCAGCTCGATGTGGAGGGCGGGGACAGAACCGGTTCTCCGCCCTCACGCACTTGAACGAGCCCGGTCGCCCTGGGACGATCAGGGATGTGCTGGTGTGGACGGCCTCTCAACCCAAAGGTCTGATGCGCTTCGGCGTCTCAGCCAGATGAGAGGAGCGTCCAGTGAACCTTCCCGTCCGCATCGGCATGGATACCTCCAAGTCGGTCTTCCAGCTCCACGGCGTTGACGAGAACGAGGTCGTGGTCATCCGCCGCCAGCTCCGTCGCGCCGAGATGGTCCGCTACTTCGAGCGCCTGCCGCCGGCCCTCGTCGCCATCGAGTCCTGCGGCAGCTCCCACCATTGGGCGCGGCTGCTCCAGTCGTTCGGCCATGAGGTGAGGCTGATCCCTCCGCAGTACGTGAAGCCCTACGTGAAGCGCGGGAAGAACGATGCGGCTGACGCCGAGGCCCTTTGTGAGGCGGTCACCCGGCCGAGCATGCGCTTCGTGCCTGTGAAGTCGAAGGAGCGTCAGGCGGCCTGCATGTTGATGACCGTGCGGGAGCGTCTGGTCAGCGTGAAGTTGCAGCTCTCGAACGCCTTCAGGAGCTACGCGGCGGAGTTCGGCATCGTCGGAGCTACCGGCAGGCAGAACGTCAACGGGCTCATCAAGCGCGTGCTGGAGGACGATAGCCTGCCCGAGATGGCGCGTGACCTCTTCCGCTTCCAGGCCAAGGAGTACGCAGCCGTCGAGGCACGCCTCGAAGAGGTCGAGGCCAAGCTGATGCGATGGCATCGCGAGGATGACGTAAGCCGGCGGATCGCGACGATCCCCGGCGTGGGACCCATCGGCTCGACCATGCTGAGCATGAAGGCTCCGCCGCCGGAGACGTTCAGGTCCGGCCGCGACTTCGCAGCTTGGATCGGGCTGACGCCGAGGGATCACTCGACCGGCGGACGCCAGAGACACGGCGGCATCACGAAGGCTGGGGACTCGGCGCTCCGCTCGACGTTGATCGTCGGAGCGACCGCCCTGCTAAGGCACGTCCGCAAAGGCCGGCGTAAGCCTTCGGCGTGGCTCGCCGCGCTACTGGAGCGGAAGCCGCCCAAGCTCGTGGCGGTGGCGCTGGCCAACAAGTTCGCCCGCATCGCATGGCGATTGATGGTCACGGGCGGCGTCTACAGCCAGCCGCGAGCCGCCTTGCCGGCCTGATCCGAGATCGGCACCGGCGGGCGAGGCTGCTCGGCGGATAGCCCATGAACTTGCAGGATGCAGCAGATGGTATGGCCGGTCGGTCGATACGCGCGAGCTTCCGAAGATTACACTGACTTCTCAAGTCGCCCATGTGCTTGGAACGCGTGTAGCGAACACCATCTTGGCCAGCGGGCCTCGCCCGCGCGAACAGGCCGGACATCTGAGAGCAAGCGATCAGGTCAGAAAGCTGCTACATCCTGACAAGTGGGGGCCGTCCACATCTGCAATCTCTACAGCCTGAACAAGGGCCAGGACGCGATCCGGCGCGCCTTCGGCATCACGCAGGATCAAACCGGCAACCTGCCACCGCTGCCGGGCATCTTCCCCGATCAGATGGCGACGCCCTCAACAATCCTGCCTGAGATCGAGCACTCGTACAGGCGCTGAGTGGGCGTGATCTGAGCGTCAAGTTACGCGTTGACGTGTAGTCGGCCCATTAGCCCTCGGCCGATGCTCGGGCGTCTCAGGAGGCACGGCCGTGCACATCAAGGATGTTTCCGACATGGTCGCCAGTGGCGACCTTAACGAAATCGAGCGCGCGTTTCGCGCCCTTGTGGCCTACCCCTCTGATGAGGAGGTCTCCGGCGCAAGCTCAAAGAGCCTGCTGCACGCATTGGACACCGTCAGTCAGGCGTTGCTCACCGACTTCAACAGCATGCCACCGCAAACCTGCGCGGCCCTTCGTGTGCACCTTGGCTCGACCTACCGAGAGGGTGCTGGTGATTTCAAGGCGCATCATGCTTGGTGGCACGGCCGCCTCAACGCAGTGTGCGGCGGCCATTGAAGGTCAAGGATGCCTTCCGTTCAGATTGGAGAAGGCTCGACCACAGACCTAAGCATATGCCGCGTTGCAGATTGTTTCTCGCTGTCCGATGTTTTCTGACTGAGCGCTCTTGATCCGCTTGCCTCAATGATGATCTACGCGGCACGAGGGATACACAAACTACGGGTCTACAAAGTGACCGAAGAAACGCAGGGGCAGAGCCCCGACTTCGTTGAACTCGCGGCCGACATCGTCTCGGCCTACGTGACCAACAACTCTCTGCCGGTTGCCGAACTGCCGGCCTTGCTCGCCGGCGTGCATGCGGCACTGAGCGGCCTCGCCAGCGGCGCAGCTCAGCTCAATGCTGAGGAAGCGGTCGAGAAGGCCACGCCTTCGCAGATCCGCAAGTCGATCACGCCGGATGCGCTGATCAGCTTCATCGACGGCAAGCCCTACAAGACGCTCAAGCGCCATCTCTCGACCCACGGGCTCGACCCCTACAGCTACCGCCAGCGCTACGGCCTGCCCAACGACTACCCGATGGTGGCCGCGGCTTACGCCGCCCAGCGCTCGGAACTCGCCAAGTCCATTGGGCTCGGCCGCCCGGGCGGACGTGCGACGGAGGCCATTGAGGCTCCGAAGGGCCGCGGGCGTCGCTAGGCGGCCAGAGACCGAATCCGCTCGTCCAGTGCGAGCGGGCTCAAGGCTCGGCAGAGCTGCCAGTTGCCCTGCTGAGCACCGATGCTTACAGCGCCCCGATGGCTTCGGATTGGCGCGCGACGCGCAACTTGCAGGCTCGGCTGCGGCTCGAACGTGCCTTACCGCCAATCTTTCCCGCTCCCGTGCTTCAGCACGCGCTGTCGCGCCCGCTGATCCCGCCGACCCCACGTCTCGCCGTCGAGAGCTACTGGCGTAGTCACATCCTGCGAGCTGACCGCTTGGCCCGTGGTCTTGCAACTCGCTCCGGCACTCCGGCCGGCTGGACGTGGCAACTTGGCCCGGACACGGGCAGAGATCTGCAGGCCGGCTTTCGAACACCACCAGCTCCCTACCGCGAGCCCAGCTACGCGCTCGGACGCGGTCACTGCTGCGTCTGCGGACAGCCGGTCTACCGCTTTGGCTGGCACACGGATCTCTGGGGCGCCGGGATCCCGAACAAGAATGCGAGCTGGCATTCCGCGTGTGTGGCAGCCTGGAAGCTCTGGCTTGCGCCGAGTGATCAGATGAAGGCGCTGAAGAGCCGTCAGCGACACCGGTGTGCTGTCTCGGGCAAGCGCCTTCTGCGTACGGCCGAGGTCGATCATCGCCTGCCGCTGTACCGCGTCTGGCGCGAGCATCGCGGCGCATCCTGGCCGAGCCTGCTGGCGTTCTGGGGTGCGCCGAACCTGCAGGTGATCAACCGCTCCGTTCACGTCTTAAAATGTCTGGACGAGGCGGGAGAGCGGGCTCGTGTCAAGCGGGGGATCGCCCCTGATGCGGCGGCCGACGGTTGAGCACTGCATGACCGCGAGCGCTTACGCCGGAGGACGGCTCACTGCCCCGCGGTGCCGCCCGGATCCTGAGGGGTGCGCTCATTAGGGTCAGCCGGCTTGCCGGAGCCGGGGATCTCTCTGCCGGCTGCGGTTGGTTCCGCGATCGGCTGAGCCGCGCCTGTGATCTCGCCGCTCTTTTGCAACTCGCGAGGCGGTGACGTGAACCGCGGTCGGTCCTGGGATGGACCGGGTGTGGATGTGGCGTGAGCGCGGCCGCACGGCGAGATGCGGGAGAAGACACCAGTCTGACAGATGGCGCAGGCTGAGAACCAGCCGCGGTACGAATGCATCCGGTCCTCGGACGCCCTGACTTAGCGTAGGGCGCCCGCAGAAGTTGCCGCTGCGCTGTGAGGGGGGGCTCAGAGAACACTGTCAAGTTTGCCAGACCGAAGAGCGGCCTGTTAACAGAAGCCTCCTATCCTTCAGTGGGGAGCGGAGCGTCCGTCAGGGAATTACGATGCGCATTGAACCTGAGTTCGGCGGCCTCTCGATCATCTTGGTCGGCAATTTCAATCCGGCGATCTTCTCGCCTCAATGGTTCGCTCGATGTGGGATTGTAAGCGAGGCTGAAGCCGAGGCGGCCGAGCTTGGCGTAATTCATCCGGAGATCGCCGCTTTCATCGTTGGTGGTAAAAATATTCAGATTGAAACGACGCGGTTTTCTGTGGAAACTACAGAAGCCCCTTGGGTAAGCTCCTGTGATCTTATCACTAGGACATTTGGAGATTACCTATCATATACTCCAATAACGCGATTTGGAATTAATCGCCACGTTCATTTTCGCGTGGATTCGGAAGAAACTAGAAATAAGATTGGGCGTCGACTCGCCCCGATCACTCCATGGGGGGAATGGGGCGCGACTATCGCTACTTTGCCGAAGGAGCGTCGCGGCGGGTGCGTCGACATCTCGATGCAGGAGCCTTGGATCGACAACGAGTGGCGCGGACACGTCCAAGCGACAATTCAGCCATCAGCCAAGTTGCCAGGCAACACCGGAATCTATATGGGCGTAAACGACCACCATGAGTTGATTGCGGTCAACCCAGGTGAGGGCTCGGAGAGGGCAATGCGTCGGTTGGCCGACTGTTTCGACGGATCAATTCGAAAAGCCGAATGGATCGTCGATCAAATCATGAAATTGCCTGGCGAGACTGCGTAATGGCAATCGCTCTTAGAAAGCAGGCAGAGACTGCTGCAAACGATGCTTCCAGTTCTTCAGGAGTGTCGTACTCGGATGCTATCAAAGACCGTCTGACTCTCGAGCGTAGGAAGGCTGCCGTCCGCCGCACCGGTCAGGATTTGTCAGAGGATACCGAAGCGCAGCCAAACCTAAAATCGCTGCGTGACAAAATCATGCCGGTTTGGATTGGGCGCTCCGAGCAACCGGCGCCGCGACTTTCCCTTCAGCCGCTTCAAGAGTGGGAGGGGTATGTAATCGAGATCGGCGCGGAAACCTTTAGCGCAAGGCTTGTTGATTTAACTGCGGGACAAACATTAGAGCAGGAAGTTGCCGATTTCCCGCTTTCCGACTTATCAGAAGATGACAGGAAGTTGCTTCAAGTGGGAGCAATATTTCGTTGGGTGATTGGATATCAGAGATCACCTGGTGGAACCAAGCGGCGAGTGTCACAGGTGGTGTTCAGAAGAATGCCCGCTTGGACGAAAAGAGATTTCGATAGTGCAAAGCAGCGCGCTGCTAGGCTCTTTGAAGATATAGCCTGGGAGTGAGGCGTGGGTGAACCCGCGTCTGACCAAATTGAGATCAGTGTGTTTGGTCCTGGTTACGGAGAATCGTCGGCTGTCCACCTTGGTTCCGGCCAGTGGCTAATCATAGATTCCTGTATCGACTCCGCAACAAAGGAGCCGGCAGCCCTTCGGTATCTCACTGACATTGGTGTCGATGTCGGTAACGCTGTGAAAATGGTGATCGCCACTCACTGGCATGATGATCACATCAGAGGTTTGTCGCGGGTAGTTCAAGCCTGCGCATCTGCAAAATTTTGTCTGGCAGCGGCAGTTACTACCAAAGAGTTTCTGGAAACTCTTGAGTCCTACAACGAAAGGCACGGTATTGTTGCTGGCTCAGGCACATCTGAGATTTGCGCTACTTTGAAGCAGGTCCGCGAGGACCGGCGCCCGGCGGTGCGTGCAATCGCAGAAAGGAACCTTCTACAGATTTCTGCCGGAGAGCTGGCTCACGGCGCAGCTTGCGAGGTGTGGGCGCTCTCACCTTCGGATGCGCAATTTGAGAGATCGCTCCGTGAGCTTGGAAATTTGATACCGAAAGAACGCGAGGCAAAGCGCCGAGCGCCCGAGCAAGGACGCAACGACCTATCTGTCGTGGCATGGGTGCGTGTCGGTGAGATAACGCTCCTACTTGGAGCCGACCTCGAAGAGCCCGGGGATCCAGACCTGGGGTGGTCAGCCATACTCGCACAGGCCGCTCGCCCCCAAGGGCGCGCCTCAGTCTTCAAAATACCTCACCACGGATCGGCGAACGGACATCATGATAGAACGTGGACTGACTTGCTGTTGAGCAATCCGGCCACAGTTGTCACTCCCTGGAATCGAGGCAGAGGATTGCCAACTGTCGCGGATCTGAAGCGCATTCGGTCGTATAGCGATGCCGCTTTCTCCACCAGTCAGTTCCGGTCTGCGGCTGGAGCAAGACGCAGTGCAGCCGTGGAGAAGCAAATCCGGGAGACGGTCGGTAAGCTGCGGTCTGCCCAATTCCCAACTGGTCAAGTCCGGCTAAGGAACGGTGGCTGCGCTAACCCAGATATTTGGTGCGTGGAGAACTTCAACGGAGCGTGTCACATCGACGAACTGCTTAATAGCGCCTGACTGCGCATCATGGGCAGCAACTGATATTCAAATAAATGTCGGAGCCGGCGAAAAAAGCCCCGCGAGCCGTGCGGCTGCGGGGTCAAGCGCCGAGTAGCACAATGGAGTGCGGCCCCGCCAGCACGATGAAACCGGGAAGGGGCACCAGCGAGGCCGCCTTGCAGTGAGGGGGCAGCCTCGCTTCAACGGCGCCAGCATGCTTGAGCTCAGATCCTGAGCCTTCACTCAAGTGAAGCGTGGCAAGAGAAAGCCCCGCGAGCCAGGAGCTGCAGGGGCCAGAGAGCGTTCTTGGGGTGGCCCCGCCGACGTCGGTTAAGGGGGCTTGTGCCGGAGTCGACGGGGCCATGTCGGGTGTCGAGACCGACAGGCCACCCTCTGCCCCGCTGCCGGTCGCAGCCTTAGCAAAGGTGAAGTGCGAGACGCACGAACTCAGCTCTGCGCCTCCCGAGCCAGCCGCATCGCCTTCAGCCGCTCGGTCTTCTCGTCGCGTGCTCGCTGCTGTTGCTCGTGCTCTGCCCGAGCTCCCTGAGCAACGCGTTTGCGGTCGGCGATCTTCGCGGCCCGGGTCTCGGCGCGATCGACAATGTGGCTAGGGAGGTCGGACATCTGATCTCCTCGATTCGAGAGCAGGAGACCTAGAGCGTTTGCACGAAAATGCCCGCCGCAGCAGGGCGCGCCGGGCGGGCTCAAGGTGGGGCGGTCGGAGCACTCCCTCACGGCAGAGGTGCCCGCTTGGATCAGCGACGCAAGACGAGCGGCCCTGTGAGGGTTGCGCTTGCTGGGCAGAGAATCGCCAAGAGGCCGTGGCCTTACTGGCTGCCGCCGTGGCCGCCGCTGCCCGCGCTCCCCTGTGGAACGCGCCGCGAGGGCTGGCCGGCATTGCCGCCCGCCGCCGAGTCGGTCGTGATGGTCTCAGCACCGGTAGCACCCGGCGCAATGATCACGTCGCGTGTGTTGCCGGTCGTGTTCGGCTGGCTCGTGATGACGGTACCGGAGGTATCGGGTGAGCGCGGATAGGTGGAAGTCTGCGCGAGGGCAGGAGCGGCAGTGGTCAATGTCAGAACGCTGAGCGTGACAAGCTTCTTCATGGTGTCTCCTTGCTGGCGGGATTCCAGCTCAGGGGCGGCCAACGGGGCGTGGCGTTGATAGTTGCTCCGGCTTGGCTCGAATTATTCTCTGACTGCGGCTCCCGTTGACGCAGATCAAAGAAATGCCCGCCTCGGCTGGGCCGGGCGGGCGAAAGGCGGCTCGCGGGTCTCAGAAAGCGAACTGCTGGTTGTATAGAACAATGCTGATCAACGAGCCGTAGCCAAACAGCCACAATCACAGCATGCCTGCAACAGCAGCGGATTAAAGGGCTGCTCGCCTGAAGGAAAAGCCCCCCGGCGAACCGGGCGGGCTGAAGTTCATGAGGGTGCCATGCTGCTCGACCAACCGGCAGTGGGGCCGGTTGTTCAATCCGGCGTCCGCCTCCCTCAACCTCCGGGCCTGCCGCCAATCTCCTCAATGAAGACGACGCCGGCCGAGTACCATTCCTGACCACCGCATAATCCGAGAGGACGGCGCTCGGCATCCGGCGTTGGTACAGGATGTCCCTCGTCAGCGACACCGACGCGACGGGCTTCAGACGCGTGATCCGGCGCCTGTTCATCTAGTGCCGGTTCTTGGTTCTCGCTTGGCGAGCGATCGGGGACGCGCGGAGGTCGGCCGCTGGATGCGACGATGAGCAAAAGACCGACCTGGAAGGTCCGCGCCATGCCTCGTTTGCCCACCATCCTCGTCGCCTTGAGCCTAACTGCGGCCCTGTCCGCGGGGATGTGGGGGGCGATCCTAGTAGCGATGCAGGGACCCTTCGAGTGATGGCGCGAGACGCAAATGGGTCAGGCCGCAAACGACGCGAGCCGTAAGCTAGCAGCCGCTCACTTCAGATAGCCCTTGGCCTCCAGGTGCTCGGTGAGGGCTCCGCGGATCATGCAAGGGCATCTGGATGAGGCGTCGGGGTGCCCGAGTACAGTTTCGGTATCAGCGGGCATCCACTGTGCCGCTTGCGATGACCTAGGGTCAGGCGCCGATCGCCCGTGTAGGCGCCGTAAACGATCACCGGCCCGTGACAGGCTGGACACCGCCGAGGCGCCATCCGGTAGGTACTGTGCGCCTCAGCGAGCGTTGCGACCTTCCACACACCGTCTGTCTTCACTTCGCACACGCTTGGGCTCTTGGTCTTCATAGGCGCCGCTATGCCACGGCGACCCTGCGTGACCAAGGCGCCTAGCTCTGGGCTCATCAGTGTGATCGCTCGGCTGCCTACGCAACAAACCACGCAATCACGCGGAAAGGCACAGCCTCTACACCCTAGCTCACAGACGGCCATCAAGCGCCGCATGAGGGGTAGGACAATGCTCGATATCGGTCTTCGCTTGGTCATCTCCGGCGCCATCATGGCCGGCACGGCTCACCTGCCGGCGCTGACCTCGGCGCAAGCCGCCTCTCAGTCCAGCAAGACCTCGAGCGTGTCCAAGCCGGCCCGTTCGTGCCCGCCGCAGTGGGCCTCGGTCATCCGGACCTGTGCGGCTTGAGACGACAGCCGATGCTCACCCTGCTCACACTGCTCGTGGCCGGCAACTTCGCGCTGGCGGCCGTCTTCTCGATTGCCGCTGCGGCCCAGGACTGACGGTGCGTCGCCCCCGGCCTCGGCCACTCGTCCTGGCGCTCAACGAGTTGCAGACTTCGAAGCCGCCGCGCAGGAGTGATCGAGCAGCTTCTCGGCATGGCTGTCCGGAGCGCGGTGGGCCAGCACGTAAAAGCCCTTGTCGGGTTCATGCTGGGAGGTGCTGATGACCGCCACGCTGGTCGCGCGGGGGCTCGTCTGACGTCCTGGCAGATGCGCCAGCGCCGCGAACGGGTTGAAGCTGGCCGCCTCGCCTGCGCTGATCCGCATCGCGAAGAAGCGGCTCCCCTGAAGTGCGATCGGCAGCGGCGCCCACTGGCCCTTCACGCTGTGGCCGTACCGCTGCAGAGCCGCTCGCACGCCCGGCTTGATGCAGTCGAGGTGGATGTGCAGTTGGTCCTGGCTGCGGCCGCCCGCCGAGTTCACCGCCATGCCGACCTCCTCGATCGGCAGGCGGCCCTTGAGGGCATCCGTCACGTAGCTGCGCGCTGCCAGCGTCGCTCGCCAGTAGGTGTTGCCACTGGCGCCCTGGAGCTCAGGTGCCTCGAGGCCCACGACATTGTCGGTCGGCATGACAACGGTGTGGGTTGGCTGCCCAGGTGCGCGTAGGACGGCCGTGCCTGGATAGCCCTTGTCGCCGAGGTCGACGGCGAGACAGGGAAAGGTCCGTCCCAGCGTCTTCTTGGCCAAGATGCAGCCCTGTAGAGCTGTCCAGAGGACATCACGAGAAGGGTCAGGGACGGCGTGAGCAGGAGTGGCAATCAATGCCGCGCAAAGCAGAAGTGCACACAGCCACGGGGTTGCAGTCACTTCGCTGATCCCTCGCATTCATGTGCTCGGAGCGATCGCAGCTTCGAGCCGCGCGCGAAACCGCAAATGCGCCTCTTGCAGTAACCTGACACGCCGAGTTGCCATCCCGGCTTCGTTCGCGTCGGCAGTTATCAGGGCACGGACGCTTCCGTGCAGGTCATCGGCCGCGGCATCAAGGCCAGGATTTCGCCCTAGGAGACCGAGCACGTCGATCAGGTTGGCGCGCACGTGCTCAGCCTCGACGGCGGGATCGCTTCCCTCACTGATGCGGCTGACCGATTGCTCGATGCCTTCCATACGCTCCTTCAGCATCTCGGCCTGCAAGGCTGGGGTCATAGAGCATCCCGAGTAAGCGCTTTGCCTACGCCAATGACGGCTTCGTTGTGCCGCCGGGCTGGCGAGACTTGGTGCTAAAATGTGTTGCGCGTGTGTTGCACGGAGCTGCCGGCCCTAGACCGTAACTCGTTGTAAAATCAGGGTTTGTGTTGCGGCGTGTTGCAAGCCTCTTGCGGCAGCTTCGGGCATGAAAATGCCCGCTAAGTCGTTGACAAAGCGGGCAGAATCTGTGGTGAGCGCGCTGGGACTCGAACCCAGGACCTACAGATTAAAAGTCCGTTGCTCTACCAGCTGAGCTACGCGCTCGCATCCGCCATGGGCGTGGCTGTCGGGCCGCGTCCGGGGAAGCGTGGCTCGCAATAGGGGAGCGGCTTCGAGGGGTCAACCGGCCCGTCCCGGCACTTCGCGTCGGGCGATGATCTCGGCGTCGCGGCAGATGCACCGAACCTGTCCTTAGGTTGATCGGGACTGATCACATTTCGGGCAAGTCCGAGCGAGAAACACGAGCCGCACCGATCCCCCTTTAACCTGTCGTTCTGCCTGTTGATCGTCTCATGGCGGCAGTTCGAGGACCCCTCCACATGGCCGCGCCCGACGCCGTCGATGCCAACCTGATGTACCGCCTCCTGGTTCAGGGCGTGACGGACTACGCGATTTACATGCTTGATCCGCAGGGGGTGATCAGCAACTGGAACGCCGGGGCTGAGCGAGCCAAGGGGTATCGGGCCCACGAGATCGTGGGCCGGCACTTCTCCTGCTTCTACGGACAGGAGGAGCGATCCCGGGGCGTGCCGCATCAGGGGCTGGAGACGGCCCGCCGCACGGGGCGCTTCGAGGCGGAGGGGTGGCGCGTCCGCAAGGACGGCAGCCGCTTCTGGGCGCACGTCGTGATCGAGGCGATCCACGGCGAGGACGGTCGCCTGCTCGGCTTCGCGAAGATCACCCGCGACTGCACCGAGCGCCGTCTGCAGGCGGAACGGCTTGAGGAGACCTCCGCCAATCTCGACCTCGCCCTCGCGCACATGTCGCAGGGCCTGTGCCTCGTCGACGCACGCCGCCGGCTGATCCTCTGCAACGCCCGCTTCCGGGAGATCCTCGTCCTCGACGCCGCCCTGACCCAGCGGGGCACGCCGCTTTCCGCCATCCTGCGGCGCCTCATCCGGGACGAAGGCGTGGGATCCGGCGAGCCGGGCGCGCGTCCGCTGCGCCCGTTCCGGCCGGCGGGCGCGGCGATCCCGCTGTCCCGGGACCTCACGCGCCAGGGCCGAACGATCGCGGTCACCACGCGCGCATTGCCGACCGGGGGCTGGGTCTCCACCGTCGAGGACGTGACCGAGCGGCGCCGGATCGAGGACAGCATCCTCCACATGGCGCACCACGACGCGCTCACCGGATTGCCGAACCGGACCGCCTTCGGCGCTCACCTGGAGCGCGCGCTCGCGGCGAACGGTGCGACGGCCGTGCTCTGCCTCGACCTCGACCGCTTCAAGGCGATCAACGACACGTTTGGTCACCCGGCGGGCGACGCGCTGCTGAGGACCGTGGCCGAACGCCTGCGGGGCGTGCTGCGCGGCAGCGGCATGATCGCCCGGCTCGGCGGCGACGAGTTCGTCGTCGCCCTCGCCGGGACGGGGGACGGACGCCCGATCGAGGGGCTGGCCGAGCGCCTCATCGAGGCGGTCGGCCAGCCCCTCGAGATCGACGGACATCTCGCCCATGTCGGGGTCAGCGTCGGCATCGCGGTCGGGCCGCGCGACGGAGCCGATCCCGACACGTTGTTCCGCAACGCCGACATCGCCCTCTACCGGGCCAAGGCCGCCGGGCGGAACACGTACCGCTTCTACGAGACGGGCATGGATGCGCTGGCGGCTGCCAGGAACCTGCTCCAGCTCGAATTGCGCGACGCGGTGCAGACGGGCGAGCTGCGCCTTCACTACCAGCCGGTCATGGACCTGAGGCGCGGCGGGGTCGGAGGGTTCGAGGCGCTCCTGCGCTGGCCGCATCCGCAGCGGGGCTCCGTGCCGCCCGACACCTTCATCCCCATCGCCGAGGAGACGGGTCTCATCACGAGACTCGGGGCCTGGGTGCTGCGCGAGGCCTGCCGGGAGGCCGCCGTCTGGCCGGAGGAGATCCGCGTCGCCGTCAACGTCTCGGCCGTGCAGTTCGCCCGTGGCAGCCTGGAGGAGGTCGTCACCCTCGCCCTCGCCGTCTCGGGCCTCGCCCCGCATCGGCTCGAGCTCGAGATCACCGAATCGGTCCTGATGAGCGACAGCGAGGCGGTCGTCGCCTGCCTCCACCGCCTGCGCAGGATGGGCGTGCGCGTCGCGCTCGATGATTTCGGAACGGGCCACTCGTCGCTCAGCTACCTGCGCCTGTTCCCGTTCGACCGGATCAAGATCGACCGCTCCTTCATCCGCGAGATCGGCCGACCGGAAAACGTGGCCATCGTACGCGCCGTCCGAGCGCTGGCCGCGGATCTCGGGGCCGCCATCACCGTCGAGGGCATCGAGACGCAGGAGCAACTCGCCTTCGTGCGTGGCCTCGACTGCGAGGAGGCGCAGGGCTTCCTGTTCAGCAGGCCCCTGCCCGCCTCGGACCTCGCGCCCTTCCTCGCCACCCGCCCGACCGCCCGCGCAGCCTGAGCGGCCGCCCTACGCCGATTCCCGACGGGACGCGCGCTCCATCTCGGCCCGCGCCCAGGTCTCGCGGGTCTCGCCCGCGAAGTCGGCGAGCCGCCCGGCCCGGATCGCCGCGCGCATGCCCGCCATCAGCTCCTGGTAATAGGCGAGGTTGTTCCAAGTCAGCAGCATCATGCCGAGGATCTCGTCCGAGCGGACGAGGTGGTGCAGGTAGGCCCGGGAATAGTCGCGGGCGGCCGGGCAGGCGGAGGTTTCGTCGAGGGGGCGCGCGTCCTCGGCGTGGCGGGCGTTGCGCAGGTTGACCCGGCCGTGGCGGGTATAGGCGAGACCGTGCCGCCCGGCCCGGGTCGGCATCACGCAGTCGAACATGTCGATTCCACGCTCGACCGAGCGCAGGAGGTCGTCCGGCGTGCCGACGCCCATCAGGTAGCGGGGCTTGGCCGAAGGCAGGTGCGGCTCCACCGCCTCGATCATGGCGAGCATCACCGCCTGCGGCTCGCCGACCGCGAGCCCCCCGATCGCGTAGCCCTTGAGGTCGAGGCCGACGAGCGCCCGGGCGCTCTCGACGCGCAGAGCCGGCACGTCGCCGCCCTGCACGATGCCGAACATCGCCTTGCCCGGCTGCTCGCCGAAGGCGCTTCGGCAGCGCTCGGCCCAGCGCAGCGACAGGTGCATCGCCCGCTCGATCGCCTCCGGCTCGGCCGGCAGGCGCACGCACTCGTCGAGCTGCATCTGGATGTCGGAGCCGAGCAGCCCCTGGATCTCGATCGAGCGTTCCGGGCTCATGTGGTGCGCGGTGCCGTCGACATGCGAGCGGAAGGTGACGCCCTGCTCGTCGAGCTTGCGCAGGCTCGACAGCGACATCACCTGGAAGCCCCCGGAATCGGTGAGGATCGGCCCGTCCCAGCGCATGAAACGGTGCAGGCCTCCCAAGCGGGCCATCCGCTCGGGGCCGGGGCGCAGCATCAGGTGATAGGTGTTGCCGAGCACGACGTCGGCGCCCAGGTCGCGCACCTGCTCCGGGTACATCGCCTTGACGGTCGCGGCCGTGCCGACCGGCATGAAGGCCGGCGTCCGGATGGTGCCCCGCGGCAGGGCGATGGCGCCGGTGCGGGCATGGCCGTCGGCGGCGTCGACGCGGAAGGTGAACTCGGTCGGGCGCGGATCCTGCGGGGTCGGGTCTTGCATCAGGTGCGTCTGTCCGGGAAGAGCAGGCTCGAATCGCCGTAGGAGTAGAAGCGGTAGCCCGCCTCGATCGCGTGGGCGTAGGCCGCCCGCATGGTCTCCAGCCCCGAGAAGGCCGAGACCAGCATGAACAGGGTCGAGCGCGGCAGGTGGAAGTTCGTCATCAGGGCGTCGACCGCGCGCACGGGGATGCCGGGCGTGATGAAGATGTCGGTCGGCCCCTCGAAGGCGCGCAGCCTGCCGTCCGCGTCGGCCGCGCTCTCCAGGAGCCGCAACGCCGTGGTGCCCACCGCCACGATCCGCCCGCCCCGGGCCCGCACCGCGTTGAGGGCCTCGGCCGTCTCCGCGTCGAGCCGGCCGATCTCGGCGTGCATGCGATGATCGGCGGTGTCGTCGGCCTTCACGGGCAGGAAGGTGCCGGCGCCCACATGCAGGGTGACCCTGTGGCGGGAGAGGCCGGCCGCGTCGATTCCGGCGAGGAGATCCTCCGAGAAGTGTAGCCCCGCGGTCGGGGCGGCGACGGCACCCGGCTCGGCCGCGTAGACGGTCTGGTAATCTGTGGCGTCGCGCGCGTCGGCTGGGCGCTTGCCCGCGATGTAGGGGGGCAGCGGCAGGGTGCCGAGGGCGGCGATGCGCTCGTCGAGGATGGGGCCGGCGAGATCGAAGCGGAGCACGATCTCCCCGCCCTCCCCCTTCTCGACGAGAGTCGCGGTCAGCCCGCCGAGCTCGCAGGGTGCGCCCTCCCGGTGATCGCCGAACCGCAGGACGTCGCCCGGGGCAAGGCGCTTGGCCGGCCGCGCGAAGGCGCGCCAGCGGTCCGGCGCCTCGCGCAGGTGCAGCATCACCTCCGTCTTCAGGCCTGCGGCGCCGGGCCGGGTGCGGAGCGCCTGGAGACGGGCTGGGATCACCCGCGTGTCGTTGAAGACGAGGGCGTCGCCCGGCCGCAGCAGGCCCGGCAGGTCGCGCACCGCCCTGTCCTCCAGGGACGGGTGGCCGCCGGGGCGCACGACGAGGAGGCGCCCGGCATCGCGCGGTTGGGCGGGCCGCAGCGCGATGCGCGCCTCCGGCAGCTCGAAATCGAACAGGTCCACACGCATGGGGCGCTGAAGTGCACGCTTCGCGCGCTCCGATCAATGCGGCGCGTGGCACGGCTGACCTGCTGCCGGCTGCCCTCACCTCGGACCGGCCGGCGACCGAGGCTGGCTCAAGGCTTGACCGCGCCGCGCGCCGGTTCACCATGCGCGCCTCACTGGAGGTGGAGACGAACCGTGCAGGACGGCAAGATCAGGCGGCGGATCCGTCAGACGCTCGATGCGCAACTCGTCGGCTACTGGGATCGGGAGGCGGCCCGCCTCGATGCCCTCGCCGAGCAGGCGCGGTTCGGCTGGATGGCGCGGCGCTACCGGCGCAAGGCGGTGCAGGCCCGGGCCCAGGCCGATCGCAGCCGGGTCCGCGAGGCCGCGCGGGGCGGCGGGGACGCCGCGTCCGAGGGCGCATGAGAGGGCTCGCGGACGCCTATAGCTGCGGCTAACACCTTTGCCGTGGCCTTGCGGGCCGTCCCCGGCCTATGTGCGGGCGGACAACGGCCGGGCGGACGCCCTCGCCAAATCCCCTCGCCGAAACCCCCCATGGAACGCACCCAGAAAGCCGCCCTCGCCGGCGTCGGCGTCGGCGCCCTCGTCACGGCCCTCAAGTTCGGCGCCTTCTGGCTGACGGGGAGCCTCGCGCTCTACTCCGACGCGCTGGAGAGCATCATCAACGTGGTGGCGGCGGGCTGCGCCTTCGTGGCGCTGCGGGTCGCCGCCGCGCCGCCCGACGCCGACCATCCCTACGGCCACCACAAGGCCGAGTACTTCTCCGCGGTGATCGAGGGTGCGCTCATCATCGTGGCGGCGCTCCTGATCCTGCGCGAATCCTACCACGGCATCCTGGCGCCGAAGGCCCTCGACGCGCCCGCGCTCGGCCTCGCCGTCAACGGGCTCGCCACCCTGATCAACGCGGCCTGGGCGGCCGGCCTGATGCGGCGGGGCCGGGCCTGGCGCTCGCCCGCCCTCGTGGCGGATGCCCGGCACGTCCTCGCCGACGTGTTCACCTCGGTGGGCGTCCTCGTCGGCGTCGCCCTCGTGGCCGCCACGGGCTACCTCGTGCTCGATCCCATCGTGGCCGGGCTCGTCGCCCTCAACATCCTCTGGTCGGGCTGGGGCATGGTGCGCGAATCGATCGACGGCCTGATGGACCGGGCCGCGCCCCCGGAGATGGTCGAGCAGATCCGCGCCCTCATCTCGACCCATGGCGCCGGCGCGCTGGAGGCCCACGACGTGCGCACCCGCCACGCGGGCCAGGCGACCTTCATCGACTTCCACCTCGTGGTGCCGGGCGAGATGACGGTGGCCGATTCCCACGCCATCTGCGACCGCCTGGAGAGTGCGATCGAGGGCGCCATCGAGGGGGCTGTCGTCGTCATCCACGTGGAGCCCGGCGATCACGCCAAGCAGCGCGGCGTGCCCGTGATCTGACCCGGATCAGGGCACGAGCACGGTCTCGCCGAAGATCGTCTCGAAGGCGGCGCGCAACTGCATGTCGACTTCGGGCAGGCTGACGAGGTGGCCGAGATCGACGAGGCTCGTCACCCCGTGGCCGCGGATGCCGCAGGGGACGATGCCCGAGAAATGCGAGAGATCCGGCTCCACGTTGAGGCTGATGCCGTGGAAGCTCACCCAGCGCCGCACCCGGATGCCGATCGCCGCGATCTTGTCCTCGGCGCCCTCCCCCTTCCCGGGCCTGCGCACCCAGACACCGACCCGGTCCTCCCGGCGCTCGCCACGCACGTTGAAGGCCTGAAGCGTCGCGATGATCCAGGCTTCGAGCGCGGCGACGTAGGCGCGCAGGTCCGTGCGTCGGCGCGCGAGATCGAGCATCACGTAGGCCACGCGCTGGCCGGGCCCGTGATAGGTGAACTGCCCCCCCCGCCCCGTGCGATGGACGGGAAAGCGCTCGGGCTCGACGAGGTCCGCCTCTCGCGCCGAGGTGCCCGCCGTGTAGAGCGGCGGGTGCTCGAGGAGCCAGACGCATTCGGGCGCGGCTCCGCTTCGGATCGCCTCGGCCAGCGCCTCCATCTCGGCGACCGCAGCCTCGTAGGCGACGAGATCCTCGCTCACCCGCCACGCCACCGGCGGCGAACCGGGCCGCGGCCGGAAGGCATCGGGCGCTGTGGCGAGGCGGGAGACGGCGTCGTTTACCAAGACTTCACCATGATGCGTGGACAGTCGGCTCCGAGCCGGCCGTCGCCGGCAGTGCGGGGCGTGCGTCGCGTGGCGGTTCTCGAAGACCTCAAGGTCGATCTCACGGTCGTGCTCGGGCGCAGCCACATGCCGCTGCACATGCTGCTGCGCATGGGACGCGGCGCGGTGATCGAACTCGAGTCGACCGAGACCGATATGGTCGAGATCCTCGCCAACGACCACCCGATCGCCCGCGGCCAGATCGTGGTGACGGGCAACCGCATCTCCGTCGAGGTCACCGAACTGATCCGCAAGGCCGAGGTGATCCGCACGCCCGGCGTCAGCATCGGCGAGGGGGCGGTTCCGCTCATCGAGACGGATCTGGAGCCGGTCTGATTGCAACGCGGCGCTTGTCGGGGCGGATTCGATCTGTTATCCGCTGCGCCGCTCCCCGAGAAACGGCCCGCCCCGCGGACCGGACGAACCGGGAGCCCGGCCCCTCACGGGCGCCGATGCGGCCATGGCGGAATTGGTAGACGCGCTAGCTTGAGGTGCTAGTCCCGCGAGGGGTGGAGGTTCGAGTCCTCTTGGCCGCACCAACTTGATTTTGTTGGTGTTTCTCCTCTCATCTTCGGATCCTTCGAAGCTTCGCTGAGTGCGGTCTGGAGACCGATTTGCGAGGTGTGGTCAGGTGATGTCTTGGAACGGGTTTGCGCGAGGTTCCAGCTCCTGAGAGGGCGGAGCTACCTGCGAAATAAAGACTCCCACGTTAGCCTGGTGAAACGCTGAGGAGTTCGGTCCGCGAGACCGAGCGTGATCGGGGCGCGTGATCCGGCCCGACCGTGGACGATGGACTCATCCGATCGCGCTTGCGCGCATGGGTCTGCCGATCGCGCTTGCGCGCATGGGTCTGCCGATCGCGCTTGCGCGCATGGGTCTGCGCCGAGCGCTTCGCCCGGTTCGCCGAGCGAACCCAGGCCATGGTGCCCCGGCAGGGACCCTAGAACTCCCCCGCCAGCCCGGCCCGCACCCCCTGAGAGCTGCTCTGGCTGTAGCTGTAGCCTGCCGTCAGGGCGATCGGGATCGACGTGTCGAGGCGGTGGGCGAGGGCGAGGCCGCCGGCCCATTCGCCGCGGAAGGTGGCGCCGTTGAGGGCCCAGGTCGTGCGGCCGGGCTGGGACGGCATCGAGGCGGCGGTGGACGCCATCGCGGCCGCGATGCCCTGTCGGGCCTCGCGCCGGCTCGCCGCCGCGTACTGGCCGAGGCCGTTGATCTGTGCCCCGAGCGCCCCGATCTGGTTCTGGAGGCCTGCGAGGTTGGCGGGGCCGGACTCCGCGAGGGCGAGGTTGCCGTTGGCGTCCGCCGTCACGAACCGCGTCGCCCCGGTCTGCGCCGCGCGGCTGGCGGCCGTCCCGAGGCCCGCCAACGTATAGGTGCTGCGCTCGCTCCCGACCGCGACCTGCCCGGCTCGCGTGGTGGCGACGCCCGCGCCGATCGCGATCGCGTTCGCTTGGCTGGCGCGGGCGCCCCGGCCGAGGGAGAGACTGTCCGCCCCTTGCGCGCTCGCCCCGACGCCGACGGCGGTGGCGCCGGCCGCACTCGCCGTGGCCGAACGGCCGAGCGCGGTGGAATCGTCGCCCGTGGCGCTCGCGTAGGCGCCGAAGGCCGAGGCCTCGTTGCCGCCCGCAAGCGCCTGGTATCCGACCGCCGTGGTCGGATCGGCGACGGCCCGCGCGCCCGTGCCGATCGCGGTCGCGCCCTCCCAGGTCGCCTGGCTGCCGGTGCCGATCGCGGTCGCTCCCATCGCCGCCGCGAGGCTGCCCTGGCCGAAGGCGGCGCTGTCCGTCCCGCTCGCCACGCTGCGGGCCCCGATCGCCGTGCTGCGATCGGCCGTCGCCGCGCTGTCCGTTCCGAGCCCGGTCGTCTCCAGGCCGTGTGCGGTGGCGTCGGAGCCGACCGCGACGCTGCCGGTGCCCGAAGCCGCCGCCCCGTAGCCGCTGGCATAGGCATCCCGGCCCGAGGCGCTCGGCGCCGCGGCCCCGCGCGAGTTGTTGCCGCGCACGGGAAAATCCTTCAATCGCGCCTCGAAGGCCTGTGCCGTCTGATCGAGTTGCCCGACCGTCGCTGCATCGCTCGGCGCGACCCCGCTCGCCACGCCGCTGATGCGGCGAGGGCCCTCGGTGCCCGAGACGTCGACGGAACTCCCGCCCGTGCCTCGCCCGATCGCGACTGGCGCGCCGGGAGCGGGCTGCTGCACGAGGCCGGTCCCGCCGCCGGAAGCGCCCCCGACGCTGCTGCTCTGGAGGCTCGCGACCTGCTGGGCAACGGCGTCCAGGTCGCTCGCGGTCCGGGCCAGGGCGAGGTCGACGGTCCCGAGAGCGCTTCCGACATCCGCGTAGGAACTGCCGCGGATCCGGTAATCCGGCGCGCTCCAGGTGCCCGCCATCGCATCGTAGCGGCTGCCGCCGCCGAGGCTTGCCGCGACGGCGGTGCCGAGATGTCCGAGCGCGACGCTCACCCGTGCCGTGTCCGCCCCCTGCTGGGCGAGCTGCTGGTTGGTCGCGAAGAGCTGGCCGCCCGTGACGGCATCGGCCGAGCCGACCGCCAGCGTGCCCGCGGAGACGTGGACGATCCGCCGCTCCGCACCGGACGTGCCGACCGAGACCGTGCCGGCCTCGGCCGCCACCGAGCCGTTGCCGAGCGCCACCGAATGGGCAGCCGCGGCGGTCGTTCCGAAGCCGAGGGCGAGGGCGTCGGTGCCGGTGGCCGCGGCCGGCAGGCGGCCCGACTCGTTGGTCGCCGCGACCGGCCGGCTGGCGAGACCGGAGCCGAAGACGGTGACCGCCGCGTCGAGTTGGGCCAGGGTCACGGCATCGCTCGCGCCGAGGCCGGCCGACAGGCCCGTCACCCGGCGGTTGCCGGCCGTGCCGGCGATATTCAGCGTGGCGCCGTCCGTGCCCGCACCGACCGTGAGGGTGCGGGTTGCCGGATCCTGCCGGACGAGGCCGATCGTGCCGCCGTCGAGGCCGCTGCGCAGGCTGCCGAGATCGGTTCCGAGCGTCGTGATCGCCGCCGCGTTCGCGTCGATCCTCCCGTCGAGGGCGCCGATCGCGCCGGAGACGGTGGCGTAGCCCGTCCCCTGCACCGTGAAGGTCGGCGGCGTGTAGCGCCCAGTCGTCGGATCGAAGGCCGCTCCACCCCCGAGCGAGGCGGCGAGGTTGCCGCCGACGCTCGCGAGCTGTCGCAGGTTGACGGCATCGGTCGGCAGCGTGCCCCCCGCCACGTTCGTGATCTGGCGCTCGGCGCCGACCGCGCCCACGGAGACCGCGCCGCTCGTCGACGTCACGATTGTGCCGGTGAACGCTTCCGAGCCACCGCCGAGGGCGACCCGGTTCGCGATCGTGCCCGCGCCGAGGGCGACCGCGCCCGCGACGGTCGCCGTGCTGCGCGCGCCGAGTGCGACCGCTCCGGGGCTCGTCGCCGCGGCGTCGGTGCCCATCGCCATCCCGTCATCGCCCTCGACGCGGCCGCGAAGGCCGAGCGCGATGCCGCCGCCCCCCGTCACCGCGGCGCCGTTTCCCAGGGCCAGGGCATCGTGGCTTCCCACCGCCGTGACGGCCCCGTCCCCGATCGCGACGGCGCTCACGGCGCCCGCGCTCGGCGCGATCGCCGTGAGGTTGCCGAGCCCGCTGACGCGGCCGGCGCCGATCGCGACACCCCTGCTCGCGTCGAGGGAGAGAGTGGACGCGCGGAGGTTGCATCCGCCGGGGCTCGCCACGCTCGCCAGATTGCCGTTCGCGTCGAGAACCCCGACGCGCAGCGTGACGTCGGAGAGGGGCGCGACCACGTTCTGGTTCAGCCCGTTCACAAGCCCATCCAGGACGGTGTTGAGCCCGAGGGGGAGCCCCGGCGTGACCGCTCCCACGCTCTGGAGTTGCGGCAGACGCACGCCGAGCCCTGCACAGACGTCGATCAGCCCCGGCGCCTGGGCGCTGGCATCCGTGGGGACGAGGGCGAGGGCACTGACGGAACAGGCAAGGAGCGAGATCGGTTTCGGGCTTCCGCCCTGCCCGCCACGACGTCCGGCCGATCCAACTTTTGAACGAAAAATGTCCAACATTTGATAACCCTAGATTGTCTTCTGGACCATTCAACGTCCCGGAAACCTTAATGTGCGGTTAAGATTACAACCTGTGGTTAAAAGCCTAGGAGCTGTGCTGAAATTCCCTCCACAACACCGCGATTCGACGCATTTCGACTATGGAAACGCCATCCGCATGCCGATATTATCTTGAATACGATAGGATTAGCCGCCTCAATTCCGTTGTAGGGGCGGAATTTTTCTGTTTTCCATGCCCTGCTCGTGTCGCGGCATCGCCCTGTGTTGGTCATCCCGGATCTGGTGGAATTGCATCAGCGACGTCTCGCCATCTGATGTGTTGTCTGGTCATTTCCGCTCTGAATTGACCTTCGAAGCGGGCTTGGCGGCGTTTCTGTTGCTGGATGGCAACAGGCAGCCGCAATCGATGATGGGAGGTATTAGCGACGTGCGGAGCGCCCTGACGGTGGAGATTCGTACTGTTTCGTGCGGATGCTTGACTGCTCGCGCCCGCGCTCACTTGAAAGGTTGCGTTAACCGTGTCGACGCCGGAGGCCGCATGCCGCTCTCCCACAATCGCTTCGACGACCCGCATATCGACCGGGCCACTTCCGAGCACATCCGCTTCTCGATGACGGACGGCCAGCGCATCGTCGCGGGACGCGTGCCGATCGCCGCGTTGCGGGCCCGGCTCGGCGGCGATGCCGCCGATCCCCTCGTCCTCTACGGCCGCTGCCGGGAGGTGGTCGAGGCGGCAGCGAGCCGGCGCTTCGACCGGGACGGTGCGCCCGATGCGATGGTCGACCTCGATTCGGACGATCTGGCGGTCGCGCGCGCTTGATCGAGGGACCCGGCGACAGATCGCCCGTGCTGTGGTCCCCGGCCTGCCGCTCTTAAACAAAGTGAAGGCGGTTCCGCGTTGCCGGGCGGAGTCTCCCGGTTTCGGGCATTCGGGCCCGCTGGCCCGGGCCCGATCCAACGGGAGGCTCGCCATGGAACACAGGGGTGTCGATCGGCTTCAGGCCGTCGCGGAGGTCACGTCTCAGCCCCCTCTCCTCGCCACGCGCCGCGCGCGCCTGGAGCGGTGGGCCGAGATCCTGGAGCGCGATCCACACCGCGTCTTCGCGACCTTGCCCGAAGTCGAACTGGTCCCCTGGCCGCGCCGGGGCACCCTGCGTTCGGAGAATTCGCCGGTCGGCCTCGCCCTTGCCGATCCGCTCCTGCGCGCGAGCGGCCTGATGAACGATACCTACGGCGAAGCCCGCCGCTTCTTCGGGCTGCGGGAGGGGCAGGCTCACCGCCTCCTCTGCTCCTGCGTGAACGGCCGCCAACTCCGGGCCGATCTCACCGCGCGTCGGCTGCGCGCCATCGCCGGCTACCGAACGGAGCGCTGGATGCTCGGCCTCGCGACCGGCGCGGCGTGCGTGCCCGGGTTGATGTACCTGTTCGGGTGAGCGGCCGTTCCGGGTCCGGCGATCCCCGGGTCGAAACCTGCTGGTAACGCGCGCGGAGGCAAGGTCCGCGCACGAGCCCGGCCGGGTGAAGCGGCCGAGGGACCAGCCACGGGATCCTGAATGCTGACGAAAGACCAGCTCGCCGCGGAGCTGAAACGCATCGCCACGACGCAGATCAGCGACATCACCCGCGCGGTGAAGGAAGGCCAGAAAGCCATCGCCCTCAACGAGGTGCGGGACATGGCCCAGCGCCTCAACAGGCTGGCCGACGCCTTCAGCCCGAAAGCTCCCGCACGTCCGGCCACCGAGGGTGCCGAAGCCGCTTGAGCGGCGGACGTTCCGATCCTCCGACGAGGGGCGGCCCGCGCGGGCCTTGCGCCCCAGACGAACCGGGAGAGCCTGCCATGCCCCGCTTCTTCTTCAACATCCGCCTCGATGACGCCTATCTGCCGGAGCGCACCGGGCAGTGCCTGCCCGACGCCGAGGCGGCGCGGGCGGCCGCACGCACCATCGTGCGCGCCCTCGTCTCCCAGCACGGGGGCGAGCCGCGCCTCCTCAACGCGGCCATGGTCGTCACCGATGCCGAGGGGGCGGAGGCCTTCGAGCTCTCCTTCTTCGAAGCGATCTACGTGCCCGTGGCGGCGCCGGAGCCCCTGCGCGCCCTGCCCCGGGCCGCCGCGATCCGTCCTCCTGCCGCGACCAATCTCCTGCGTGCCAACTGGGCGCGCCTGGAGCGCCGCCTGCGCGGCTGGCGGGCCCTGTGGGCCGAGTCCCTCCGCGCGCTCCAGGCCCGGCCGCGCTTCTCCCTCGGATTCGACGGCGGGCGCTGAGGCGCGCCTCAGCCGAACAGGTCGACCACGGCGAAGCCGTGGCCTGCGAGGCGCTCGGCGAGGACGCGCCGGTGGCACCTCTCGGGGTCGCGCTCGAAGCAGAGCAGGCAGACGGGCTGCCGGGCCGCCATCTCGGCCAGCGCCTCGAGGGCTAGGCCCCCGTCGGCGGTGTCGAGCACCTCCTCGCAGTAGATCCGCCGCATCAGCGCGGCGTCGTGCGCGCGCGCGGCCTCGCGGCCGGCCTTCGGCGTTCCGAGCTCCCGCAGATGGGCGTAGCCGAGCCCCGCCTCCTCCAGCCCGGCACGAAGGGCGCCCTTCGAGAAGCCGCGCTTGCGCGAGTTCGCCACCGCACGGACATCGGCGAGGAGGCCGATCTCGGCCTCCTTCAGCGCCCCTCGCAGCCGCTCCGGGTCGAGGCCTTCGTAGCCGATGGTAAACAGGGTCTTGCTCAACGGCACCATCCTTCGAAACGCGAGGCGCGGCTGCAACTTAAGGCGAGCGGCCGGTCGCGCCAGGGGCGGTCCCGCGGCGCCGGCGGGCCTCCATGTCACCGGCCTGCAACGACTTCCGGAATTCCGCCGCAATGACCGCAAAGGTCTGTTAACCGCGCAAGGGGCATCGAATACCCGTGATTGTGGCGCATAGGACGATGGGCCGGGCATCGATGTCGCAGTGGAACGGGACCTCCCTGACAGCTGACGCTCCGCGCGGCCCCTTGGCCCGCTGGCGCGCCGGCGCGAAGCGGGTGCTCGCCGCCGGCCTCCTCGCGAGCCTCGCCGCCTGCGCCGCCAACACTGATTTCTATCCCACCAAGGGCGACGCGAAGCCCCATCCGGGCGTCGCCCGGGCCAAGCGCCACCCGGTCCAGGGCATCGACATCTCCCGCTGGCAGGGGCCGGTCGACTGGGCGTCCGTGCGCGGCGCCGGCACCCAGTTCGCCTTCATCAAGGCGACGGAGGGCGGCGACCACGTCGACGAACGCTTCCGTGAGAATTGGGACGGGGCCGCCCGGGCCGGCGTGCCTCGGGGCGCCTACCACTTCGTCTACTGGTGCCGCTCCGCGCAGGACCAGATGGAGTGGTTCAAGCGCAACGTCCCGAACGACCCCTCCGCCCTGCCCCCGGTGCTCGACGTCGAGTGGAACGGCCACTCGCAAACCTGCCCGCGCCGTCTGCCGAAGGCGCAGGCGCTCGGCATGATCCGCTTCATGCTCGCCGAGATGGAGCGCTACACGGGCAAGCGGCCGATCATCTACACCGACATCACCTTCCACAAGGACGTGCTGGAAGACGAACTGCCCGACTATCCCCATTGGGTCCGCTCGACAGCTGCCGAGCCCGAGCAGCGCTTCGCCAACCGCAAGTGGATGCTCTGGCAATTCACCTCGACGGGCCGGGTGCCCGGCGTGCGCGGCGACGTGGACCGCAACGCGTTCTACGGGACGCCCGCCGAGTGGGCTTCCTTCCTCGCGACCGATTGCGATCCGCGCGAGCATCGCAGCCTGACGGCACAGGGTCTCTGCTCCGGAAAGTAGCGACACGCCTGCGTCCCGCGAGGCCTGGGCGCATCCCCGCCAGCCCTGCCGCGCGGCACCGCGAAATTGTTCAGTGGTCTGTCTACAAGTAGACAGACTAAGCCTGAAACGCTGCTGTAGGGAACATGCGTAAGCACTCGTTCCAGCAGCGTAGCCTATGTCGTCGGCGTTCGACCCCCTCTTCGAAGGCAATCTTCTTCTCAAGGCGCTGCACGATGACGATCGTGCGCTGCTCGGGCCGCACCTTGAGCGCCATCATTATGCCAAGGGCGACACCCTGTTCTCGGCGGGCAGCGCCGTGTCCGCCATCTCGTTCCCCTGCGAGCAGACGGTCGCCACCCTGGTGATCGCGATGCAGGATGGCCGCAGCGCCGAGACGGCCACGATCGGCCGCGAGGGTGCGGTTGGCGGCGTCGTCAGCAACGGCTGCCTGCCCGCCTCGACCCACGCCGTGGTGCAGATCGGCGGTCCCGTGCTGCGCATGGAGGCGACCCGGCTGCAGGAGGCCAAGCGCCGCTCGGCGACGCTGCGCAACCTGTTCACCCGCTATTCCGATTGCCTTCTGGCGCAGGTTCTGCAGTCGGTCGCCTGCAACGCCCTCCATCCAATCGAGGCGCGCTGCCTGCGCTGGCTCCTCACCCTGCAGGATCGGATCGGCGCCGATACCCTGCCGATCACGCACGAATTGCTCGCCGCGATGCTCGGCGTGCAGCGAACCTACCTCACCCGGATCCTGCGCACGCTCCAGCAGCAGGGGCTGATCGAGGTCGGGCGCGGGCGCATCACCATCCTGAACCGGACGAGCCTGGAAAACGCCGCCTGCGAGTGTCACGGCAACGTCAAGCGCCACTTCGAGACCGTGCTCGGCGCCGTCTACGGGCCGAAGGGACATCTCCTGAAGGTCCGGCCGCCCGAGGATGCCCGAGAGGCGCGCTCGCTCGCCCTGGCCTCGATGACCGAGAAGGCCGACCGATGAGGGATCGGATCCACGGGGATGCCTTGAATTGCGCACAATCGAAAGTTAGGCCGACCGGGACGGTGCGGGCCTCGGTCGTCCGGACATGAGCGGCTGCCCGCACCCCCTTGCCTGAGCCCGCCCGGACCCTCCCCATCTCCCCCCGATGAGAGACGCCGACCGAAACGCTGCCGAGTCGAGCGCCGCCGAGGAACGGCTCGCCGCCCTTGCGCGCTACCACATCCTCGATACCCCGCCGGAGGCCGGGTTCGACGACATCGTGCTGGTCGCGAGCGAGCTCTGCGCGGCGCCCGTCGCCCTCGTCAGCCTCGTCGCCGCGGACCGGCAATGGTTCAAGGCGCGGGTCGGGTTCGAGGCCTGCGAGACCGGGCTCGACAGCTCGGTCTGCGTCCATGCCCTTGCCGGGCCCGGGCTTCTCGTCATCCCGGATCTCAGCGCCGATCCCCGCACCCGCGAGAATCCGCTGGTCACCGGCGCGCAGGCCCTTCGCTTCTACGCCGGCGTGCGTCTCGACACGCCGGAGGGCCTGGGCCTCGGCACCCTCTGCGTCCTCGACAAGGCGCCGCGACCCCGAGGGCTGACGCCGGGCCAGGAGGCGGGCTTGCGCGCGCTCGGCCGCCAGGTCACGGCGTTGATCGAGCTGCGCCGGACCGTGTCCCGACGCGAGGACGATATCCGGCGCCGCCACGAGACGCAGGAGATCAGCAACGCGAGTGCGATCCGCCTCGGCGAGAGCGCGCTTCTGATGCGGCTCGCCATCGAGGCGACCGGCATCGGCATCTACGACTACGACCTCGTGGCGGACCACCTCGAATGGGACGGGCGCACCCGCGCCCTGTTCGGGGTCGGCGCGAGCGAGCCGGTGAGCTACGCCGGCACCTTCCTTGCCCGCCTTCACCCGGACGACCGGGCTCGGGTGGAGGCCGCCCTACAGGCCGCCCTCGACCCGATGGGCCGCGGCGTCTTCGAAAGCGAGTATCGGGCCGTCGGGCCCGACGGGGCGCTGCGCTGGCTCGCCGCCCGGGGCCGCCTCGTCGTGTCGGGGGGGCGGGCGACGCGCATCGTCGGCACCGTCCTCGACATCACGGCCCGCAAGGAGGCCGAACTCGCCCTGCAGGCGACGCGGGACCGCTACCAGCTCGTCACCCGCGCCACCAACGACGCGATCTGGGACTGGGACCTCGTCGCCGATCACGTCCTCTGGAACGAGGCACTCCAGACGGCCTATGGCTGGGCGCCGGAGCAGGTCGAGCCGACCGGTGCGTGGTGGATCGACCACGTCCACCCGGATGACCGAACACAGGTCCATGCCGACATTCGCGCCGTGATCGACGGGGCGGAGAGCGAGTGGAGCCACGAGTACCGCTTCCTGCGGGCCGACGGCAGCTACGCGGAGGTGCTCGACCGCGGCTACATGGTCCGTGGGCAGCAGGGCGAGCCGCTCCGCATGATCGGCGCGATGCTCGACATGACCGAGCGCAACCGGAGCGAGGCGCAGTTCCGGGCCGTGTTCGAGGGCGCCAATGTCGGCATCGTGCAACTCGATCCCCGCAGCCTCACGGCGCTGCGGGTCAACGCCAAGCTCTGCCGGATCTGGGGCGCGGAGCCGGAGGACATCGTCGGCCATTCCGTGGCGAAGTGGACGCCCGAGGAGGATTCCGTCGCCCGCGACGCCCTGCACCGGCGCCTCGCCAACGGCGAGATCATGCAGGAGACCCTGGAGAAGCGCTACCGGCGTGCCGACGGGCGCCTGATCTGGGGGCGGGTGAACCTCGTCTCGCAGGTTCTCGGCGACGCGATCCAGACGACGGCGATGATCGAGGATATCACGCAGGAGCGCGTCGCCGACGTGTGCCAGGCAGCCCTGATCGTGCTCGGCGACGTCCTGCGCGATGCCCCCACCCGCGAATCCATGCTGGCAGAGGCTGTGGGCATTCTCGGGCGGACGCTCGGGGTGGCCGAGACTGGCTTCTGCGACATCGACCTGCCGGACAGCAGCTACCGCGCGGTCGCGCGCTGGCCCTCGCCCGCCGATCCGGGCGCCCGCTCCCTCGCCGGCTTTCCCCGCACGCTGCAGGCCCTGCGGCGGGGGGAGGTCCTGGCGGTGGCCGACATCGCGGCCGATCCGCGCTTGGCCCAGGAGGCTGAGGCCTACGCGATGCTGGGCGCGCGCAGCCTCCTCAAGATCCCCCTCGTCCAGCGAGGCAGCCTCGGCGGCGTGCTCTACGTCTACGCGCCGACGGCGCGGGATTGGGTCCCGGCGGAGGTTACCTTCGCGCGCGACGTGGCCGATCGGGTCTGGGGTTCGCTCGGCCGCCTCCAGGCCGAGGACCAGCAGCGCCTTCTCAACCGTGAGCTGAGCCACCGGCTCAAGAACACGCTGGCCATGGTTCAGGCCATCGCCGCGCAGACCCTGCGCAACGCGCCCGATTTCGAGACGGCGAAGGAGGCCCTCGCGGCCCGCCTGATCGCCCTCGGAAAGGCTCACGATCTCCTGCTAACCGGCGAGCGCGAGAGCGCGGGGATCGACGCGGTGATCGCGGGCGCCCTCTCGCTCCACGACGATCGCCAGCCTGGCCGTTTCGCCGTCCGGGGACCCGCGGTCGAGGTCGGCCCGCGGGCGGCGCTCTCGCTCAGCCTGATGATGCACGAGCTCGCCACCAACGCCGCGAAGTACGGCGCGCTGTCCGTCCCCGAAGGCCGGGTCGCCGTGGAGTGGGACATCGCGGCCGACGGCGCGGAGCCGCTCGTCCGGATGGCCTGGACAGAGAGCGGCGGCCCGCCGGTCTCGCCCCCCTCGCGGAAGGGGTTCGGCTCCCGCCTGATCGAGCGGGGCTTGGCCGGCGCGGTCGGCGGCGAGGTCGCCCTCGCCTTCGAACCCGCGGGCGTGGTCTGCCGGGTGACGGCGCCCCTCTCCGGCTTCCAGGCGGCGGAGTAGGCTACTCCGCCGGCTGCGGCGCCTCCGGTGCCATGCCGGCCTCCGCCCGCTTCCGACCGAGCAGCCGCTCAGCGGCGACGTAGAAGGTCGGGGTGATGAACAGGGTGACGAGGGTCGCCACCAAAAACCCCCCGATCGCCACCGTGCCCATCGAGAGGCGGGCATTGGCCCCCGCCCCGCCGGCGATGGCGAGGGGCACCGCGCCGAGGATGAAGGCGAAGGACGTCATCAGGATCGGGCGGAGCCGCAGTCGGGCCGCGTCCTGGGCGGCCTTCAGCGGATCCTCGCCCCGGTTCCGGCCAGATCCTCCGCGAAGGCGACGAGCAGGATCGCGTTCTTGGCCGCGAGCCCGACGAGGAGCAGCAGCCCCATCTGCCCGAAGATGTCGAGCGGGAGCCCCTCAGCGCCAGGAAGCCGACCGCCTCGAAGATCGCCACCGGCGTCGCGAGCAGGATCACGAAGGGCAGGCGCACCGACTCGTACTGCCCGGCGAGCAGCAGGAAGATCATCAGCCCGCCGAGGCCGAAGATCAGCGGCGCGTTGCCGCCCGCGATCTTCTCCTGGAAGGCGACCTCGGTCCAGGCGACGGCGTAGTCGGAGGGCAGCTTCTCGGAGGCGAGCCGCTCGATCACCGCGATCACGGTGCCGGAACTCGCTCCCGGAGCGGTGTCGACCGCGACCTCGATCGCCGGGTGGGTGTTGTAGGAGAGGAGCGCGGTCGGGCCGCTGACGAAGCGGGCCCGGACCAGGGAACCGAGACGCACCGGCTCGCCCTGGCCATTGTGGACGGTCAGGCGCTCGACGTCCTCGATGGTGCGCCGGCCGCTCGCCTCGCTCTGCACGTAGACTTGGTAGACGTAGCCGAACCGGTTGAAGAGGTTGACGAAGGACGAGCCCACATAGGTGCCGAGCGCGTCGAACAGGGGCTGCAGGGGCACGCCGAGCTGCTCGGCCTTGGCCCGGTCGATCTCGAGTGGAGCTGGGGCACTCCGTAGCTCGTCGTCGGCAGGGCGCGACCGATCGAGGGCAGCTTCGTCACCTCCTCCAGGAAGCGGTCGTCGGCCTGGGCGAGCTTCACGCCGCCCGTGCCGTTGCGGTCCTGGATCTCCAGCGTCAGGCCACCGATCGAGCCGAGGCCCGCCAGCGGCGAGGGGTTGACGATGCGCCGGAAGCCCGGAACTGAGGCGTCCCGCACGGGCCGCCAGCCGGCGTTCCCCTCCCACCGAGGAGGAGAACGCGTTGCGCGCCCTCAGGCCGCCCGCACCGTCGCGAGGAAGCTGCCCACGGCCGCGCGCAGGTCGTTCGCCTGCGCCGAGAGGTCGCCCGCGGCGGCGAGCACCTGCGCCGAGCCGACACTTGCGGTTCCGGCCGCCTCGCTCACCCCCGCGATGTGACCCGAGACCGCGCGGGTGCCTGCCGACGTCTGCGCCGTGGTGCGGGCGATCTCGGCGGTGGCCGCGCCCTGCTCCTCGACGGCCGCCGCGATGTCCCCGCCGATCCTGGCGAGGCGCTGGATCACGCCCGTGATACCGTCGATCGCCGCGACCGAGGTCGTCGTCGAGGCGGTGATCTCGGAGACCTTCGCGGCGATCTCGTCGGTGGCGCGCGCGGTCTGGCTCGCGAGATTCTTCACCTCGGCGGCCACCACCGCGAAGCCGCGGCCCGCCTCTCCTGCCCGCGCCGCCTCGATCGTGGCATTCAGCGCCAGCAGGTTCGTTTGGCCGGCGATGTCCGAGATCAGCCCGACGATCTGGGCGATGCTGCCAGCGGCGGCCGCGAGGCGGTGCACCTCCCCGGCCATGTCCGCGGCGTCGCGCTCGGCCGCCGCCGCGAGGTCGGCCGAGGCGGTGACCTGGGTGCCGATCTCGCGCACGGAGGCCGAGAGTTCCTCCGTCGCCGCCGCGACCGTGTCGGCCGAGAGGGCTGCCTCCTGCGAGGCGTTGGCGACCCGGGCGCTCAGGGAAGCGGTGTCGCCTGCGGCCCGCGCCATGCCGCCCGCGGCGGCCTGGAGCTGGGTGGCGGCCGAGGAGACGGCCGCGACGATGCCGCCGACCCGCGCCTCGAATCCGTCCGCGAGGCTCAAGGCCGCCGCGCGCTGGGCGGCCGCGCTCTCCTGCGTCATCCGCTCCTGCTCGGCGCGGATCCGGTGCCGCTCGCGCACGCTGTCGCGGAAGTCGGCCGCCGCCGCTGCGATGGACCGGACCTCGCGCGGGCCGCCCTCGGGGATCGCCACGTCCTCCTCGCCCCGGCCGATCGCCGTGAGCGCCCGCGACATCCGCACCAGCGGGCGAGCGATGGCGGTGCCGAGGCCGAAGGCCAGCGCGCCGGAGAGCAGGAAGGTGGCGAGCCCGGCCCCGGCCCAGAGAGCGAGGCTGCGGTCGGCCTGTGCCCGCACGGCGCCGGCAACCGCCAGCAGGTCGCCGGTGAGGCCGTCCTCGACGCGCTTCAAGGCGTCGATGCGCTGGGAGGCGAGTTTGAACCAGAGAGGGCTGTCGCGGAAGGCGAGCCCTTCGCCCGGCAGCGTGTCGAGGACGAGCTTGCGCAGGCGCGCCACCTCGCGGGCGGATTCCGCCGCCTCCGCCGTCTCGAAGGCGGCGGTCTGGGCGGGCTCGGCGCGCAGGCGGAACAGGGCCTCGTAGGTCCCCTGGTTGGCCGCGAGCGTCGTCAGCCGCTTCAGCCCGGCGAGATCGAGGCTGCCGCCCGCGACGATCGCGGAGGCGGCCGCCCGCTCCTGGCCGGCGAATTCCTTGAGCGAGAGGAAAGCTGCGTAGGTGGCGAGGCGATTCGCGATGCCGGCGTGGCTCGCGGTCTTCGACATCTCGCCCACCATGCCGAGCCCCTGGCCGATGAGCCCGGTGAAGTAGGCCATCGCCTGGGGCGGGGTCGGCTCCAGGGCGTCGATCGCCTTCCGCTGTCCCTCGAGGCGCCCGAGATCCTCCCGGAATTGCGCCACCTGCCGTGCGAGAGGCCCGCCGGATCCCGCGCTCGCCGATGCCGAGACCGCGCCCGCGAGGTCCGCCCGGGCCGCATCCGTACGCGTCCGCTGGGCGGCGAGCTCCGCCCTGAACTGGCTGCCCTTCGAGCCGAGGAAGAGGCTCGACGCACCGCGCTCGCGCTGGGCCTCGTGCACGAAGGCGCTGACCTGCGAGGCAAGGCCGACGAGATCCTGGACCGCTTCCATGCCGGCCCGCTGCTCCAGGCGATCGGAGACGGCGAGGGCCGCCACCACCGCGAAGGCGAGGCAGGGCGCGAGCGCCACGGCCAGGATGCGTCCCCGCAGGGACGCGATGAAACCACCCGTTCTCATGCCGATATCAATCCAGAATTGCAGCCCGAATCTGGATCGGCGCGGTGATGTAAATTCAGCGTTTCCGTTTCGAGATTCTGCTCAACATTTGGTCATAAGAATCAAATTTGAGCATTCAAGATCCCTGAAGAGGCGCGGGGACTGTCGAGGAGGGCGCGGCCAGCAGGGACCCGCGCGTCGGAGACCGGTTGGACTCGGGCTTGACGCTTCCTACATCGGGATAGCGCCCGCGTATCGGCCGGCCCGGTCCCGGGTTTGCTCCTGTACCGTGTTTGTTCTAAGCAGGATCGTGTCGGACAGTGCCCTGCCCTTGTCCGAAGAAATCCTGCGCCTCGATCGAAACGCGGGGCCGGTGACGCGTTGGCCTGCCGACGCGGTTCCGCGTCGCGGGGACCGGCTCGCCGGCCGGGACGCATTCGGCTCGCCGCCGACCGACAGACTGCGAAGAGACCTGCCTGCCCATGGCAAAAGCCAGCGCCAAAGCCGCCCCGAAATCCGCCGCGCAGCCGGATGCGGGCCCGAGCACGCGATCCGGCAGGAAGCCCCGGGCGGTGGCCTCGCCCGTCGCGAACGAGGCCGAGGCGGAGCAGGCCCGCGAGGTGGCCGCCGATGCCAAGCTCGGTGCCCTGTTCGACGCGGCCCGCGACACCCGGGTGATCTCGGTGCGGGGTGCCCGTGAGCACAACCTGAAGAACGTCGATCTGACGATTCCCCGCGACAAACTCGTGGTGTTCACGGGCCTGTCCGGCTCCGGCAAGTCCTCGCTCGCCTTCGATACGATCTACGCGGAGGGGCAGCGCCGCTACGTCGAATCGCTCTCGGCCTATGCCCGCCAGTTCCTCGAGATGATGTCGAAGCCCGACGTCGACCAGATCGACGGGCTCTCGCCGGCGATCTCGATCGAGCAGAAGACGACCTCGAAGAACCCGCGCTCCACGGTCGGCACGGTGACCGAGATCTACGACTACATGCGCCTTCTCTGGGCACGGGTCGGCATCCCCTACTCGCCGGCCACGGGGTTGCCCATCGAGAGCCAGACGGTGAGCCAGATGGTGGACCGGGTTCTGGCGCTGCCGGAGAAGACCCGCCTCTACCTGCTCGCTCCCGTCGTCCGGGGCCGCAAGGGCGAGTACCGCAAGGAGATCGCCGAGTTCCAGAAGAAGGGCTTCCAGCGCCTGCGCATCGACGGCGAGATGGTCCCGATCGACGACGTGCCGAAGCTCGACAAGAAGCTGAAGCACGACATCGACGTGGTGGTCGACCGGATCGTGGTGCGCGACGACATCGGCTCGCGGCTCGCCGAATCCTTCGAGACGGCGCTGGAACTGGCAGACGGCGTCGCGCTGATCGAATTCGCCGACGCTCCCGAGGGCGGGGAGCCCGAATCGATCACCTTCTCCTCGCGCTTCGCCTGCCCGATCTCAGGGTTCACCATCGCCGAGATCGAGCCGCGGCTGTTCTCGTTCAACAATCCCTTCGGCGCCTGCCCGACCTGCGGCGGCATCGGCCACGAGATGCGGATCGATCCCGAACTCGTGATCTCGGATTCGGCGCTGAGCCTCAAGCGCGGCGCCGTCGCGCCCTGGGCGAAATCGACCTCGCCCTATTACGGTCAGACGCTCGACGCGCTCGCCAAGCATTACGGTTTCAAGACGACCGTGCCCTGGGGCGAGTTGCCCGAGGAGGCGCGGCAGGTGATACTCTACGGCTCCGGCCGCCAGTCGATCCGGTTCGACTACAATGACGGGATGCGCGCCTACGCGGTGAACAAGCCCTTCGAAGGCGTGATCCCGAACCTGGAGCGCCGCTACAAGGAGACGGAGAGCGACGCCTCCCGCGAGGAGATCGGACGCTTCATGGGCGAGACTCCCTGCGAAGCCTGCGGCGGCAAGCGGCTGAAGCCCGAGGCGCTCGCCGTGAAGGTCGCCATGCAGGATGTGGGCGAGGTCACCGCGCTCTCGGTGCGCGAGGCGCATCGCTGGTTCTCGGACTTGCCGGACAAGCTCAGCCCGAAGCAGAACGAGATCGCGGTGCGGATCCTCAAGGAGATTCGCGACCGCCTCACCTTCCTGGTCGATGTCGGGCTCGAATACCTGACGCTTGCCCGCGGCTCCGGCTCGCTCTCCGGCGGCGAGAGCCAGCGCATCCGGCTGGCCTCCCAGATCGGCTCGGGACTGACGGGCGTCCTCTACGTCCTCGACGAGCCCTCGATCGGCCTGCACCAGCGCGACAACGAGCGGCTCCTCGGCACGCTGAAGCGCCTGCGCGACCTCGGCAACTCGGTCATCGTCGTGGAGCACGACGAGGATGCGATCCTGCAGGCCGACTACGTGGTCGATGTCGGCCCGGGCGCAGGCATTCACGGCGGCGAGATCATTGCGCAGGGCACGCCCGCGGAGGTGCTGGCCCATCCCGCTTCGCTCACCGCCAAGTACCTGACGGGCGAGCTCAGCGTCCGCACGCCCGCCGCCCGTCGCAAGGCCCGCAAGGGCAAGCTGAAGCTGACGGGGGCGCGGGGCAACAACCTCAAGAACGTGTCCGTCGAGATTCCGCTCGGCACCTTCACCTGCATCACCGGCGTCTCGGGCGGCGGCAAGTCGACCCTCGTGATCGACACGCTCTACAAGGCGGTGGCCAAGAAGCTGAACGGGGCGCTGGAGCACCCGGCCCCCTACGAGCGGCTGGAGGGGCTGGAGCACCTCGACAAGGTCATCGACATCGACCAGTCGCCGATCGGGCGCACGCCGCGCTCGAACCCCGCCACCTATATCGGCGCCTTCACGCCGATCCGCGACTGGTTCTCAGGGCTCCCCGAAGCCAAGGCCCGCGGCTATCAGGCGGGGCGCTTCTCCTTCAACGTGAAGGGCGGGCGCTGCGAGGCCTGCTCGGGCGACGGCGTCATCAAGATCGAGATGCACTTCCTGCCCGACGTCTACGTCACCTGCGACGTCTGCAAGGGGCGGCGCTACGACCGCGAGACGCTCGAGGTGAAGTACCGCGGCAAGTCGATCGCCGACGTGCTCGACATGACGGTCGAGGAGGCGGCCGACCTGTTCAAGGCGGTGCCCTCGATCCGCGAGAAGATGGAGACGCTGGCCCGGGTCGGCCTGCACTACGTCCATGTCGGCCAGCAGGCGACGACCCTGTCCGGCGGCGAGGCTCAGCGGGTGAAGCTCTCGAAGGAGCTCGCCAAGCGTGCCACGGGCCGCACCCTCTACATCCTCGACGAGCCGACCACCGGTCTGCACTTCCACGACGTCGCCAAGCTGATGGAGGTGCTCCACGAGCTCGTGGACCAGGGCAACACCGTGGTCGTGATCGAGCACAACCTCGAGGTCATCAAGACCGCCGACTGGGTGATCGACATGGGTCCCGAGGGCGGCGACGGCGGCGGTGTCGTCGTGGCCGAGGGCACGCCGGAGCAGATCGCGAAATCCACCGCGAGCCACACCGGGCGCTTCCTGCGCGACGTGCTGGCCCGCCGTCCCGCGGCCGCGATGCCGGCAGGGGGCCGCGCGGCCGCCGAGTGAGACGGGTGGGGGCCGGGTGGCGCAGTCCGGCGCCGCGACCGTCCGATTCGCCGCGGGACCGCCCCACCCCGCCCGATTCGACCGAAAGCGGGCCCTCGCGGTAGCCGCCCGCACCTCCCTCGAGCCCGGATCTCCCGTGTCCGCGGGGCCGTCCGCCGACGCGGCCTTGCCCGATTTCCATGGGGCAACTGCGCAATCGTCCCGGATCGCGGACGCCCGGCAAGAGCTTGAGCGATCTGCGTTATTCTTCCGGATGAGGCGCCGGCCCCCGCGCCATGGCCGCCGCCCCGCGCCTTGGGCCTCCCGGCGGCCGGGCTGTTGCAACGCGGCAAAAATGCGGCTTTTGCGCAACGGTCCGATCCGATCTGCCCGGATGCGAGGCATTCCACTGTCATTCCGAGCGCGGCTGTAGAATAGTTCTCAGCGTTGAGACTTGAGGTGGGGCCGTAAGGGGGCGCTTGGCACCATTGGGGCGGAAGCCGACGCGGTCGGCAAACCGGCAATGTTGTGCACAAGGCTACGGGGCGCACGCCTGAAATCCTTGGGAAGGAAAGACAAAATGATGAAGAACTGGCTCGCCGCGGGAGCGGTCGCGCTCTCCGTCGGTATGACCGGGACCGCCGCCTTCGCTCAGACCACGACGGTTCCGGGTGAGCAGGTCGGCCTCGCGGTCGGCGCCCCGCTCCCCGAGGGCGTCTACGCGCTGAACACGTTCCTGTACCGCTCGCCCGACGTCTCGCCGGTCGATGTCGGGATCAACATCCCGATCCTGCTGTGGTCGACCCCGTGGAAGATCCTCGACGCCCGCGTCGAGCTCGCCGTCGCCCCGCCGACCGTCTTCTCGTTCGGCCGCGGCCGTAACGGTGCGGCTCTCGACACCAGCATCAACGTCGGCACCTTCGTCGGCGGCATCTTCGCCTGGGATCTGGGCAACAACGTCGGCGTCAGCTACCTCGCCGGTGTGTACCTCAACGAGCTCAACGCGGGTCGCGGCTGCGGCATCGGCTGCCTGCCGATCCTGTCGTCGAACACCTACCGCCAGGGCTTCGCCATCAGCTACACCGGCGACGGCTGGAACCTGACCGCGAACCTTACCTACAACTTCTACGACACGCCCTCCTCGTTCTCCGGTGGGTTCTTCCCGGCCGGTGGCGCGCTCCGGCGCGGCCCGTACGCTCCGTCGGACGCCCTCAACCTCGACCTGACGGCGACGAAGAAGTTCGGCAAGTGGGAGATCGGTGCGATCGGCTACGGCACCACCGACCTCTCCAACACCTCGCGCTTCTCGCCCGTCGCCCTCGGCGGCGCGCGCCAGGGCTACTTCGCTCTCGGCGGCCTTATCGGCTACGACTTCGGACCCTTCACGGTCCAGGGCTACGCCGCCCGCCACATCGTGAACCGCGTCGCCGGCGCCGAGGCGACCGAGGGCTGGTTCCGCGTGATTGCGCCGCTCTACACCGTGGCTGCCGCTCCGGCTCCGGCCCCGGCTCCGCTGATCCGCAAGTACTGAGGCATCTTCCGAACCCGGCCCGAGGCGACTCGGGCCGGATCCGGCAGGGTCACCAAGCCGCCCGCTCCTTTCGGAGTCGGGCGGCTTCTCGTTTGGGCCGTGCCGACCGATCCTGATCCGCGTGCGCGCGCAGAACGAAGCTGAAAAAATTCCGCAATGGCGTTCGATTGCGCGAAACCTTCCTTCGCAGAGCCCCGTAGAGGCCTGCGTCCGCCCCCGTAGGGGTCAGAAGAGAGGTTACGCTCAATGGTCATCCTGCATGCCGGCCGCACCCGCGCTGCCGCCCTTGCCCTCGCCATCGGCCTCGCGCTGCCCGGTGCCGCGCTCGCCAAGAACCCGATGGTCGGCGGCGCGCCGATGTACGCGTCGAAGAACATCGTCGAGAACGCGGTCAACTCGAAGGATCACACCACGCTGGTGGCGGCCGTGAAGGCGGCGGGCCTCGTCGACACCCTGGCCGGCCCCGGCCCCTTCACCGTGTTCGCGCCGACCAATGCCGCCTTCGCCAAGCTGCCGCCGGGCACCGTCGAGACGCTGGTCCAGCCTGCCAACAAGGCGACGCTCACCGCGATCCTCACCTATCACGTCGTGCCGGGCACCTACACCGCGAAGGACCTGACGGCGCTGGCCAAGCAGGGCGGCGGTGAAGGTCAGCTCAAGACCGTGCAGGGCGCGCCGCTCACGGTCTCGACCCGCGGCAAGAAGGTCTACGTCACCGACGCCAAGGGCAACACCGCGACCGTCACCATCGCCAACGTGATGCAGTCGAACGGCGTCATCCACGTCATCAACGGCGTGCTGCAGCCCTGATCGGAAAGGGGCCGGCCCCGCGCGGCGGGGTCGGCGCCCGTCCGCGTGTGCGGCCTTCCGTCCGGACGGTGCGGAGCGCCGGATCCGGCTTCCAGGGCCACGCGAGGCACATCAAGCTGCGGGCTCCGCCTCCCCGAGGCGGGGCCCGTTCACGTTGATCTCGCGGTCACTCGCGGATCGCGGTCACTCGCGGATGAGCTTGCCCGTGTAGACCACAGGCCCCGTCGGCAGCCCGGTCGGGGAGCCGCCCGGCGGCTCGACCGAGACGGCGAAGACGCCCTCGCCCGCCCGGGCGCCCGCCGGCAGGGGGAGGCGGGCCGCGTCGGCGCCGATCAGCCCGAGCGGCTTCGGGACGGCGTCGGTGCCCACGTACCAGAGCTGCAGGCTGTGCCCAGCCGGCGTCTCGGCCGCCACCGGCCGCACCGCGGCCTGCCCGGTCGCGGTGTCGATGCTCACGAGGAGGGCGGGTGCGGCACCGCCGCTCGTGACCACGGCGACGTAGCGGGCTCCGTCCGGTCGCTCGGGCCGGGGCGAGAGGATGACGAGGGCGAGCCCGGCGGCTGCGAGCGCCGCAGCGGCGGCCCCGCCCTGCCAGAGGCGCAGGCGCCGCGTCAGCGCACGGACGCGGTTGTCGTTGGCCGCCGCGCCTCCGGGCAGCGCACGGGCGATCCGCTCCCAGACATGCGGCCCGGGCCGGATCTCGGGTGCGACGAGGCTCAGGGGGCCAAGGCGCCGTTCCCAATCGCGCACCGCCTGGACGAGGGCCGGATCCCGGGCGAGATCGCGCGCGAAGGCGACCCGTTCGGCGAGCGTCAAGGTGCCGAGGACATATTCTCCCGCGCGGTCTTCTCCGGGCTCCCGCCCCTCCTGTCCCGCGCTCACGACACGGCCTCCAGGCAGCCCTTCAGGCTCGCCAGCGCGCGGTGCAGCCAGGTCTTGATCGTGTTGACGGGGCGCTCGAAGCGTTGGGCGAGGTCCTCCCGCGAGAAGCCCTCGCAATAGGCCAGCACGACGCAATCCCGGTGCGCGGGATCGAGCCGTGCGAGGCAGGCCCGCAGGGCGTCCCGGCCGAGGATCGAGTCCTCGCTGTCGTGAGGATCGGCGAGCCGCTCCAACCAATCCTCCCCATCCTCGTGCACCGGCCCCTGCGCCTCGGTTCTGCGGCGGATCGCATCGATGGCGCGGTTGCGCGCGATCGTGCAGAGCCACGACAGGGGGCGCCCCGCCTCCGGAACGTACGAGCCCGCCGATTGCCAGACCCGCAGGAAGACGTCCTGAAGGATGTCCTCGGCAGCCGACCGGTCGCGCTGGATACGCAGGATCACGCCGAGAAGTTTCGGCGCGGTGAGATCGTAGAGGGCGCGAAGCGCCGCCTCGTCCCGGGCCGCGACCGCGTCGAGGAGTCGCTCAAGGGTCGCGTCGTCGCGCACGGGACTTCAACCTTCCTCTCGCGCGCGCCGGCGCTCTCGGCAGGACATGCGGCACACGCGCCCGGGAGCCCTGCCTGGCTGGGCAAGGACGGAGCGTTTCCGCAGCCGGCGCCCCGGGTCTCGCGCCCTCTCCGCCGGCGGCCGGATCGTAGAGCAGAGCCGCCCGGCGCGCCATACGCTTCCGCTGGCACAACCTGTGGGTGGCGTCGCCGCGCGAGCCTGTCGGGCCCGGAGCGGCGACCTATCTCAGGCCGTCTCGTCATGTCCCCGAGACGCAGGAAGGACGGAAACGCCATGGCCTCGCAGGGCGACTGGAGGATCCCCGCATCCGTGCAGCCCAAGCCCGCCGATTACGGCTACGACCTCGACCGGGCGCTGAGCGCCGTCGTCGCCCTCTCGACCCGGGTCCCGGCCGAGGCCTTCACCGCCGAGACGCTCGGCACCGAGCGGGCGGGCAACGGCGTGCTGATCCGCGAGGACGGGCTCGTGCTCACCGTGGGCTACCTGGTCATGGAGGCCGATACCGTCTGGCTCACCACCCATGACGGGCGCTCGGTCCCCGGCCACGTGGTGGGCTTCGACGCGGCCACCGGCTTCGGCCTCGTGCAGGCGCTCGGCGACCTCGCCCTGCCGGCCCTGCCGATCGGCCGCTCCGCCGGGCTCAAGATGGGCGACCGGGCGGTGCTGGCGGGCGCGGGGGGACGGGCGCGCAGCGTCGCCACCCAGGTGGTCGGCCGCCAGGAATTCGCGGGCTACTGGGAGTACGTCCTCGACGAGGCGCTCTTCACCGCGCCGTCGCACCCGCACTGGGGCGGTACGGCCCTGATCGGTCCGGGCGGCGAACTCGTCGGCATCGGCTCCCTGCAACTCCAGCAGGGCGGCAGCGCGGGCGCGCGGCCGATCAACCTCGTCGTGCCGATCGACCTCCTGCCGCCGATCCTCGACGATCTCGCCGCCCGGGGCCGCCCGAACCGGCCGCCCCGGCCCTGGCTCGGCGTCTACGCCACCGAGACGGAGGACGGCATCGCGGTGATGGGGCTCGCCGACGACGGTCCGGCGGAGGCGGGCGACCTGCGCGTGGGCGACTTCGTCGAGGCCGTCGCCGGAGAGCCCGTTTCCGACCTTGCCGGTTTCTTCCGCCAGGTCTGGGCCCTCGGCGAGGCGGGAGTGCGGGTGCCGCTCTCGGTGCGCCGCGAGGGCCGCCCGATCGCCCTGAGCGTCGTCTCCGGAGACCGGGAGAGCTATCTGATGAGCCCGCCCCTCCACTGAGGGCTCACAGGGCGATGCCGAGGCGCCGGTTGATCCGCGTCACGATCCAGACGGTGACGATGGCCACGCACACCCCCCATCCCACCTCGAACACCCGCGACCACAGCATCCGCTCGACGCTGCCCAGATGGGGGACCAGCAGGAGGATCGTGGCGGTGATGGCCGCGAGCCGCCCGGCGCTCGCCACGTTGACGAGGCCGCAGGCGACGATCGAGAGAAGCACGCTGAGGGCGTAGCTCGGCAGGCTCGGGCCGGCCGCCAGATAGGTGCCGAGCCCGATCATCCCGCCGATCGCAGCCCCCGTGAACTGGTCGCGGGCGGTGGAGCGGGTCGCGCCGAATTCCGTCTGCGCCACGGCCAGGGCGGTGATGGCGCTCCAGAAGCCCTCGCGCAGGCCGAGCGCCTGAGTCGGCAGGTAGGCGACGATGGCGGCGCAGGCCGACATCACGCCGTGCGCCGTGCCCCGGCTGAGGCGCCGCCGCAGGGGCAGGCGCTTGGCCACACGGCCGAGCTGGTCGCGCAGCAAGCCGAGACGGCTGACGTCGCGCGCCGTGCGCCGCTCGGACGCGCGCATCCCCTCCCCGCCCGAGTCGGCATCCGCCTCCGCAACGGAGGCCGCACTCCACGGCCGCTCCTCTCGCGTCTCCGTCCGGGGATTCGACTCGCTCATCCTCACCGTCTCGCCGGGACCCATGCGGGCGTCAACGGCGCGGCCGGAGCCCCGGTTCAGTCCCGTGGCGTGGACCGTTGATCGCCCCTGCCCGCGGGTTTAAGTCCTCCGGATGACGGCGCGAGATCCCATCCACATCGTCGGCGGCGGGCTGGCGGGCTCCGAGGCGGCCTGGCAGATCGCCAGCGGCGGCCATCCGGTCGTGCTCCACGAGATGCGGCCCGTGCGCGGCACCGACGCGCACCAGACCGAGAGCCTCGCCGAGCTCGTCTGCTCGAACTCCTTCCGCTCGGACGACGCGGAGGGCAACGCGGTCGGCCTCCTGCACCAGGAGATGCGCAGCCTCGGCTCGCTCATCCTGCGGATGGGCGACGCGAACCAGGTTCCGGCGGGCGGGGCGCTCGCCGTGGACCGCGAGGGTTTCGCGGCTGCCGTGACGGGAGCCCTCGAGGCGCATCCCCTCGTCACCGTCGTGCGGGAGGAGATCGCGGGGCTGCCGCCGGACGCGTGGGGCTCGACGATCGTGGCGACCGGTCCCCTGACCTCCCCGGCGCTGGCGGAGGGGATCCGCGCGCTGACGGGGGCAGAATCGCTCGCCTTCTTCGACGCCATCGCCCCGATCGTGCACCGCGACTCGATCGACATGGGGCGTGCGTGGTTCCAGTCGCGCTACGACAAGCCGGGTCCCGGTGGCACGGGGGCCGACTACCTGAATTGCCCCATGGACCGGGCGCAGTACGACGCCTTCATCGCGGCGCTGATCGCGGGCGAGAAGACGAGCTTCAAGGAGTGGGAGACCTCGACCCCCTACTTCGACGGCTGCCTGCCGATCGAGGTGATGGCCGAGCGCGGTCCCGAGACCCTGCGCCACGGCCCGATGAAGCCCGTGGGCCTGACGAACCCCCACGACCCGACGGTGAAGCCCTGCGCCATCGTGCAGCTGCGCCAGGACAACGCCCTCGGCACCCTCTACAACATGGTGGGTTTCCAGACGAAGCTGCGCCACGCCGAGCAGGTGCGGATCTTCCGCACGATCCCGGGCCTGGAGAACGCCGAGTTCGCCCGCCTCGGCGGCCTGCACCGCAACACCTATCTCGACTCGCCCCGCCTCCTCGACGGGACGCTGCGCCTGAAGGCGCGGCCCTCCCTGCGCTTCGCCGGCCAGATCACGGGCTGCGAGGGGTATGTCGAGAGCGCCGCGGTGGGCCTGATGGCCGGGCGCTTCGCGCTCGCTGAGGCGCAGGGCCGCCGCCTGCCGCCGCTGCCGCAGACGACCGCGCTCGGCGCGCTCATCGCCCACATCACCGGCGGGCACATCGTGCAAGGCGGCGAGCCGGCGGCCAACGCCCCCCGCTCGTTCCAGCCGATGAACGTGAATTTCGGGCTGTTCCCGCCGCTTGAGCGGGCGCCGCGCAACGAGACGGGGCGCCGGCTGCGCGGACCGGAGAAGGCGGCGCTGAAGAAGCGGGCGCTCACCGACCGGGGCCGGGCGGCCCTCGCCGCTTGGATCGCGGAGGCGGGAGAACCGCCGCGGGCGGCGGCGGAGTAGAGGGGCGGGGGCGCCTCCGTCACTCTCCTCTCCGAGGGAGTGGGAAGCGGCTGACCTTCAGATCGGTGTTCGAAACGGATCGGCCTTCATCAGGAGCCGCCGTCCCGGCCGGTGCCCCTCCTCGCCGGTATCCTCGAAGCCGAGCTTGCGCAGCAGGCCCCACGAGGCGACGTTGCCGGGACGGCACTCGGCGACGACGCTCCGGTGGGGAAAGCGGCGGGCGAGGAGGCCGAGGAGGCCCGCCACCGCCTCCGTCGCGATGCCGCGGCCGCGGGCCGCTCCCCCGACCCAGTAGCCGATCTCGATGGCGCCCTCGCCGCGCAGGTGCGTGCCCACCACCGCGACGAGGGTGCGGCTCTCCCGATCCCAGACACCGTTGAAGCGGTCGCTGCCCCTCCGCCCGGAGGCGATCAGCGCGCGCGCATCCGCGAGCGTGAAGGGCTCCGGCAGGAAGTCGACGGCGCCGGTGATCGCCGGATCGTCGGTGAGGCGGCGCAGGGCCTCGGCGTCGCGCGCGGCGAGGGCCGCGATGCGCAGGCGCCCAGTCTCGAGCCCGGGCAGGGTCGCGAGGCTGTCGGGCTGGGCGGCACGCCGGAACAGGAACATCCCCCTCAGGTGGGGCCGCCGCGGGCGGCGGAAAGGTACGCCGCAGGCACCGCGTTCATCCGCGCGGATATGAAAAACCCGCCCCGGCCGAGGGCCGGAGCGGGTTGCGGCATGGCCGGTGCGGCCGACCCTACGGGTGGATGACCATCGCGTTGAACGGGTACACGTAGGCCTGCAGCATCACGAGGCCGCCGACCATGCAGGCGAGCACGATCGAGTGCCAGAACACGAAGCGCAGGATCTTGCCCTCCTGGCCGAAATAGCCGGTGGCGGTGGAGGCCACGACGATCGACTGCGCGTCGATCATCTTGCCCATCACGCCGCCCGACGAGTTCGCCGAGGCCATCAGGATGCCCGACAGGCCGAGCTGCTCCGAGGTGATCTTCTGCAGGCCGCCGAAGAGCACGTTCGAGGCCGTGTCCGAGCCCGTCAGCGCCACGCCGAGCCAGCCGAGCAGGGTGCCGAAGAACGGGTAGAGGATGCCGGTGCCGGCGAAGGCGAGGCCGAGCGTCGCGTCGACGCCGCCGTAGCGGGTGAGCACGCCGAGCGCGAGCATCGCCGCGATGGTGATGAGCGAGTAGCGCAGCACCCAGATCGTCTCGAGATAGGCGGTGACGAGGCGCCAGGGCGAGAAGCGCATGATCAGGCCGGAGATGATCGCGGCGATGAGCACGCCCGTGCCCGTGTAGGACATGTAGGTGAAGGCGAAGACCGCCGCCTCCGGATGCGCCTTGGCGACGACCGGGGGCACCTTCATGATCACGTTGTGCAGGCCGGGGACCTCGTACTTGATCGTGAAGATCGGGTTCACGAGGCTCTTGAACCAGCCGGTGCCCCAGATTGCGACGACGACCGACAGGATGATCCACGGCACCCAGGCCCAGGCGATCTCGCTCGAGGTGGCGGTGCGGGCGCCGGTATGCACGCGCGGCAGGTCGCCGGGCACGCCCGCGCCGAGGGCGACGGGACGCGGCTCGGTGCCGTAGCCGATGGACGGATCGTGGCCGCGCAGGGCCGGCGAGGTCCAGACCTGCGCCGGCCGCCAGACCTTCAGGAACAGGACCAGGGCGCCCATCGAGACGAGCGAAGCGCCGATGTCGACGATCCAGGGGTTGATGTAGTTCGAGATCAGGAACTGCGCGAGCGCGAAGGAGATGCCGCAGACGGCGATGGGCGGCCAGATCGCGATCATGCCGCGGAAGCCCGCGAAGACCCAGATCAGCCAGAAGGGCACGATCACCGAGAAGAACGGGAGCTGCCGGCCGATCATCGCGCCGAGGATGTAGGGGTCGTAGCCCGTGACCGAGGCGAGGCCCTGGATCGGTGCGCCGAGCGCGCCGTAGGCGACGGGCGCGGTGTTGGCGATGAGCGAGAGGCCCGAGGCCGCGAGCGGCGAGAAGCCGAGGCCGATCAGGATCGCGCCGGTCACCGCCACCGGGGTGCCGAAGCCGCCCGCGCCCTCGAAGAAGGCGCCGAAGGCGAAGGCGACCAGAAGGAGCTGGATGCGCCGGTCCGTCGTGATGCCCGCGACCGATTGCTGGAGGGTGGCGAACCAGCCTTTCTCCACCGTCAGGCGGTAGAGGAAGATGACGTTGAGGATGATCCAGCCGATCGGGAACAGGCCGAGCGCCACGCCGTAGGCGGAGGCGCGAAGCGCGAGGCCCGTCGGCATGCCGAAGGCCACGATCGCGACGAGGAGCGCGATGACGAGGGACAGGACGGCCGCGATATGGGCCTTGACCTTGCCGCTCGCGATCATGCCGAGCAGCGCGACGACCGGAAGGGCGGCCGCGAGCGTCGAGAGCCACGCGTTCCCGAACGGGTCGTAGACTTGATTCCAGGTTTCCACGGGCGTCACGCTCCTCCGTACGCCCGATCTTCTGGCCGGGCCGTCCAGCGTTGCTAGCAGAGCCGGTGAGGCGGCTCAACGCGGATTAATCATGTATTCAGAGAGTGTTGCAGAGGAACACGCGCCTCTGTCACTCCGGACGGCCCACCGGCTTCAGCGGATCCGCCGCGCGGCCCGCCAGAGCCGCCAGAGCCGGCGCCAGCGGGACATGTCGACGGGCGTGTTCAGCGGGTCGTAGCCCGGCCGGTCCATCGCCGCGAGGTAGGGCTCCACGAGGGCGACCGGCAGGAAGGCGGCCTGCGCGGCCGGCGAGATCGTAGGCCGGGCCGCCTCGTAGGCCGCGAGATGCCGGCGGGCGAGCGCCCGCAGGTCCCGGGCCGCGCCGGCGAGGCCGGGGCCGCCGCGGCCGGTGACGATGTCCTCGCGGGTGACCCCGTGTTCGCGCAGGATGTCGGCCGGCAGGTAGACCTGACCCGCGCGCGCGTGCCAGGGCAGCGCCCGAAGAAGGCCGGTGATGCCGTAGGCGACTCCGGCATGGCCGGCCGCCGCCGCGCCGCCGGGCTCCGCCCCGTCGCTGAGGACGAGGCTCGCGAGGCGGAACAGGGAGGAGGCTGTCTCGCCGCAATAGCCCTCGAGGTCGTTCACCCGGGGCATCGGGTCGTCGTAGAGGTCGAAGACGCGGGCATCGATCAGGTCGACGAAGGGCTGGCGGCCGAGCCGGCGCCGGACGATGGCGTCCTCCAGGGCTGCCGCGACGGGGTTGGCGCGCACGTCGCCGCGCGCCTCGCCCTGGAGCGCGTCGCGCCACCATTGCAGGCGGATCTCGCCGGCCATCGGGTTCGAGGCCGCCTCGCGCACGCGGGCGATCGTCAGGCTGAAGGCGTAGAGGGCGAAGAGGTGGGGCCGCTCCTGCGCCGGGGCGAACAGGGTCGCGAAGTAGCGGTCCGCATCACCCTCCCGCACCAGGGCCTCGCAGTGCTGGAAGGCGAAGGGGAGCCCGTTGCCGGTGCTGGTGCTGGTATCGGTCTCGCTCACGCAATCCCGCTCATGCGACGGCGATCAGGGCGGCGGCGACCTTGCGGTTCTCCGCCACGAGGATGTTGTAGGTGCGGGCGGCCGCACCCGTCTGCATCACGTCGAGGCCGATGCCGTTCTCCTTGAGCCAGGCGCGCAAGGGGGCCGGCAACGGCACGATGTCCAAGCCGGTGCCGACGAGGAGAAGGTCGATCGCTCCCGCCTCCGCCTGGACCGGGCGCAGGGCGTCGCGGCCGATCGTCGAGGCCTCCGTCACCTCCCAGGCGCGGACGCCGGAGGGCAGCGCCAGGATCGAGCCGCGATGGCTCATCTCCGCGAAGCGGAATCCGCCGCCGCCATAGGCGTCGATCAGGTGGCGTCCGGGGACGAATCCGTCGTTGAGACGGCGGGGCTCGCTCATCCGGCGCGCCCGTCCCTACTCCGCCGCCTGGGCGAGGTCGGCCCGGTCTCGGGCCTGGGCACGGGTGCCCGACAGCATCAGCCCGAGATAGATCAGCACCGGCGTCGAGATGAAGATCGCCGAGTAGGTGCAGATCACGACGCCGCACAGCATCACCACCGCGAAGCCCTTGATCGCCTCGCCGCCGAACAGGACCAGCGCCAGGAGCGACAGGGCGGTGGAGATCGAGGTCATCACCGTGCGCGACATGGTGGAGTTGATCGAGAGGTTCAGGAGCTCGACCGTCGGAATCGTCTTGTAGCGGCGCATCAGCTCGCGGGTCCGGTCGAACACCACGACCGTCTCGTTGAGGGAATAGCCGACGATGGTCAGGATCGCCGCGATCGAGGTCATGTTGAACTCGATGCGGGTGAGGATGAAGATGCCGACGGTGAGCACGATGTCGTGCAGCGTGCCGACGATGGCGCCGAGCGCCAGTTCCCGCTCGAAGCGGAACCAGAGGTAGAGCAGCACCGCGACGACCGAGAGGACGACGCCGAGCGTGCCCGATTGCACGAGCTCGCCCGAGACGCGGGGGCCCACCGTCTCCGTGCGGCGGAACTCGTAATCCGCGTCGAAGGCGGCGTGCGCCTTCTGCATCACCTGGGTCTGGCCCTGCTCGCCGGCCTGAAGGGGGAAGCGCACCAGGATGTTGCCCTGGCCGCCGAGCTCCTGCACCTCCGACTCGCCGAAGCCGAAGCCGTTGGCGGTGTGGCGCACCGCGGCGACGTCCGCCGTGCCGGATTTCGCCTGCAGCTCGACGAGGGTGCCGCCCTTGAAGTCGATGCCGAAGTTCAGCCCGATCGTGAGGAACAGGACGACGGTCGCCACCGACATCAGCGCCGAGAGCGGGAAGCTGAAGCGCCGGTAGCGCATGAAGTCGAAGTGCGACTCGTCGGGCCAGAGGCGGAGCAGACGCATGATCGGTCTCGGGTTCTGGGCCGGTGCCGCTCGGGGAAGCGGCTCCTGGCCCGTCAATCTTGAGGTCGGCCGGCGCGCCGTCGCGAGCGGCGCGGCCAAGGAGCCGACGGCGAAGGCCCCGCCGTCAGAACGGCAGGGCTTTCGGGCGGAACGTAGTGTACCACACGGCGATCATCATGCGGGTCAGCGTCACCGCCGTGATGACCGTGGTGAGGATGCCGAGGATGAAGACCACGGCGAAGCCCTTCACCGGACCCGAGCCGAGGAAGAACAGGATCAGCGCCGCGATCGCCATGGTCGAGTTCGAGTCGATGATCGTGGCGAAGGCCCGGTCGAAGCCGGCCTGGAGCGCCGAGATCAGGGAGCGCCCGGCCCGCGACTCCTCCCGCATGCGCTCGTAGATGAGCACGTTCGAGTCGACGGCCGTGCCGATGGTGAGCACGATGCCGGCGATGCCCGGCAGCGTCATCGTCGCCTCGAGCACCGACATCAGGCCGAGGATGAGGCCGACATGGACGATGAGGGCGATGTTCGCGATGAAACCGAAGGTCCCGTAGGTCAGGAACATGAAGCCGATCACGAGGACGGCCGCGACGAGCGTCGCGAGCTTGCCGGCCTCGATCGAGTCGCGCCCGAGGCCGGGACCGACGACGCGGCGCTCGACCACGGTGAACTTCGCGGGCAGCGCGCCGGCGCGCAGCAGCACGGAGAGGTCGTTGGCCTGCTGAACCGTGAAATTGCCGGTGATCTGGCCGTTGCCGCCGGTGATGGCGGAGCGGATCACGGGGGCCGAGACCACCTCGTTGTCGAGCACGATCGCCATGCGCCGACCGACATTCTCCGAGGTCGCCTGCCCGAAGCGCTGCGCGCCCTTCAGGTTGAACTTGAAGCTCACCATCGGCTCATGCGTCTGCTGGTCGAAGGCGGGCTGCGCGTCGGTGAGGTCGCCGCCATCGGCCATGACGCGGCGCTCCACGGGCACCTTGGCGCCCTTCTCGTCCTTCGAGGGCAGGAGGTCGACGTCGCCGGACGGGCTGTCGGCGAGCATCCGGAACTCGAGCTTGGCGGTGGAGCCGAGGAGCTTCTCGAGCCGCTCCGGATTCTGCTCGCCCGGCACCTGGATCAGGATTCGGTCGGCGCCCTGCTGCTGAATCGAGGGCTCGGTCGTGCCGGTCGAGTCGAGGCGGCGGCGGATGACCTCGATGCCCTGGCTCACGGCGCGGCGGGTGCGCTCGTTGACGCCGGCATCGGTGAGGGTGAGGCGGATCGGCCCGTCGGGCTGGTCGACGATCTCGACGGTGCGCCCGCCGGTCTGGCCGACGAGGGGGTTCGAGATCGGCTGCGACAGTTCCTGGAGCTTCGGCAGCACCTTGGCGCGGGCCGCCGCGTCGGGCACGCGCAGCTGAACGCCGCGCTGCAGGAGCTGGATGCCGCCCTCGGCGCGGACCGATTCCTGCTGCAGGATGCGGCGCACGTCGTCGCGGAGCGCCTTGGCCTGGGAGGCGATCAGCTCGTTCTGGTCGACCTCGAGCAGGAGCTGCGAGCCGCCCTGGAGATCGAGGCCGAGCACGATCGCCCGCTGCGGGATGATCCAGCTCGGGAACCAGCCCGGCAGCGCGGCCATGAACGCCTTGCGGCTGTCGGCCGGGAAGAAGCTCGGCACGGCCAGGCTCAGGCCGATCAGGATGACGGCGAGCGTCGCGATGATCTTGGTTCGGGAGAAGCGCAACATCCGCCGGTCCTGCTGTGTCGTTTGCGTGCCGGGGATGGGATCAGGCCGGCACCGTGAGCGGCGCTCAGGCCGCCTTGACGGGGCCGCCCTTGACGCGGACCTCGGAGATCATGGACCGCACGACCTTGACGCGGACGTTCGGCGCGATCTCGACCTCGATCTCGGACGACTCGTCCGTCACCTTGACGACGCGGCCGACGAGACCGCCATTCGTGACGATGGTGTCGTCGCGGCGCACGTTCTTGACCATGGACTGATGGTCCCGGACCCGCTTCTGCTGCGGCCGCAGGATCAGGAAGTACATGATCACGAAGATGAGGACGAACGGCACCAGCTGGAAGGCGATGTCCGCCCCACTGGAAGCGGTGCCGGCCCCTTGCGCGAAGGCGGGGGTGATCAAGCGCGTGACTCCTCAAAAAGCGTCGGCTGCCCGACGGCCTGCTGGGCCTGCCCGGGCCGGGCCGAAAAGCGCGCGGACTATAGCCACGGCCTAAGTGAAAGCAACGCCGTATGGGTGAGGCGAATCGGACTTCCCCGGCCGCGGCCGCGCCAATGACGGAACTTCCGTCGCGCGGGGGCGGTGATTTCCAGCCTCGATCCTCCTAAACAGCGGCCCATCCTTCCCGAAACAGGCGCGAAGCGGCGTTTCCCATGACGAGCCCCACGACCCTCGACACGCTCCTGCCGCTCCTGGAGCGGATCGCGACGGCGCTGGAGCGCGCCGCCCCCCGCGAGCCCGCCCCCCCGGACCTCGGCGCGGCCGACGCGTTCCTGTGGGGACCGGAGCGTCGGCTGATCCCGGTGCCGCGGGTCAACCGCGTCGAGATGGGCCTGCTCACCGGGATCGACCGCGCCCGCGACACGCTGGCCGAGAACACGGAGCGCTTCGCCCGGGGCCTGCCCGCCAACAACGCGCTCCTGTGGGGCGCGCGCGGCATGGGCAAGTCGTCCCTCGTCAAGGCGGTGCACGCGGAGACGAACGCGAAGGCCCCCGAGGGCGCGCTGCCGATGAAGCTCGTCGAGATCCACCGGGAGGACATCGAGGCGCTGCCCGACCTGATGGCGACGCTGCGGGCCGACCCGCACCGCTGGATCGTGTTCTGCGACGACCTCTCCTTCGACGCCGACGACACTTCCTACAAGTCGTTGAAGACGGCGCTCGACGGCGGCATCGAGGGGCGGCCTGAGAACGTGCTGTTCTACGCCACCTCCAACCGGCGGCATCTCCTCGCGCGCGAGATGGTCGAGAACGAGCGCTCGACCGCCATCAATCCCGGCGAGGCGGTGGAGGAGAAGGTCTCCCTGTCCGATCGGTTCGGCCTCTGGCTCGGCTTCCACAAGTGCAGCCAGGACGAGTACCTCGCCATGATCCGCGCCTACGTGGAGCGCTACGGCCTGACGGCCGAGCCCGAGCGGGTCCGGGCGGAAGCCCTCGAATGGGCCGTGACCCGCGGCTCGCGCTCCGGCCGCACCGCCTTCCAGTTCATCCAGGACCTCGCCGGGCGGCTCGGCCAGCGCCTCGGCTGAGGCCCGGAACGCGAAGGGGCGGCCCCGGCGGGACCGCCCCTTCGCGATTCTGCGTCCGAGACGGCCCGCGTCAGTTGCTGGCGAGCTGCGACATCGGATCGATGGGCGAGCCGCCCTTGCGGATCTCGAAGTGGAGCTGGGGCGAGGTGACGTTGCCCGAGGCGCCCGACTTGGCGATCGTCTGGCCGCGCTTCACCTTCTCGCCGGGCTTCACGTCGATCTCGCCGTTATGGGCGTAGGCCGAGACGTAGCCGTTCGTGTGGCGCACCAGCACGAGCTTGCCGTAGCCCTTCACGTCGGAGCCGGCATAGGCGACCGTGCCGTCCTCGGCGGCCTTCACCGCCGTGCCCTCGGGCACCGCGATATTGATGCCCTCATTGCCGCTGGAGCCGTAGCCCGCGATCACCCGGCCCTTGGCCGGCCAGCGGAAGGATTGGTCGGGCGCGGCCGCGGCAACCGAACCCGTCGCGGACGGCTCCGTCTTCTCGGGGGCCGGAGCGGGCTTGGCGGCCGCGACCTTGGCGGCCTTCTCCGCTTCCTTCGCCTCCTTCGCCTCCTTCGCCTCCTTCGCGGCCTTCTCGGCGCCTTCCTTGGCGGCCTTGGCCTCGGCGAGCTTCCTGGCCGCATCCCGCGCGGCCTCGATCTTCGCCTTCGCGGCGGCCTCCGCCTTCGGATCGGGCTTCATCTCAGCCTTCACCTCAGCCTTCACCTCAGCCTTCGGCTCGACCTTCGCGGTCTGGCCGGGGCGAACGTGCTTCTTCGCCGCTTCCTTCTGGGCGGCCTCCTTGCGGGCCTTCTCCTCGGCGAGCTTGCGGGCCTCGGCCTCCTTGCGCTCCGTCTCGCGCTTGGCTTCGAGCTTGGCCTCGGCCAGCTTCTCGGCCCGGCGCTTCGCGTCCTTGTCGGCCTGCAGCTTCTCCGCCTGGGCCTTCTCGGCCTGCGCCTTGGTGTCCGCGGCCTTGGCGTCCGTGGCCTTGTCGGCGGGCTTCGGGCCCTTCGAGAATTGCAGGCGCTCCTGCGGCGCGGCCGGCACGGTGCGGGCCGTCATCGCGTCGGGGTTCATGCCGGAGGCGGTGTAGACCGGGATCACGATCTGGCGGCCCGGCGTCACCTGCGCGGCGCTGGTCAGGCCATTGGCCGAGAGGATGGCCGAGGCCGGTACGCCGTAACGGGTCGACATCTGGTTCAGGCTGTCGCCCTGCGCGACGGTGATCCGGGTGCCGCCCTGCGCGTTCCAGCCGGCGGCGCCGGTCGCCGCGACTCGGGTGCTCTGGGCTGGGGGCTGCGCCGGCCGCGAGAGGGCGGGCCGCGGCGCGGCCGGGCTGAGAGGCGCGCTCGCCGGGGCGCCGAGCGCCTCGGACTGGATGCGGCCCGTGCGGATCGCGGGAGCGGGCGCCGCCTCGTTCTCGGGCAGGCTGCCCGTGGCGGAGGGCTCGCTCGACAGGTTCGAGGCGAACGGATTGACGAAGGGATCCCCGAGCCGCGAGGCGTCCGAGGAACAGGCGGCAGCGCCGCCACCGATCACTCCGATGAGGGCGAAGCGCGACAGCGTCCGCATCCCCCGACCAGCCCCGCGAACCCGCATCGACGCACCCGTTTGCCTGACGCAACTTGATGCCGTCATTCAAATCGGATTCAGGTTAAGCAACCGTTCCCGTTCACCCTGTTTCGCGAGGTGACGGAACCTTTGCCGACCCTTGGGTTGCAATCCGGGCACAGCGGGCGGAGAGGGGCCTCGCGAGAGCCCTTCGGCCCCGTCCGGACGCCGAGGTACGGTTCCAACGGAGCTCTCGGAGCCTGAGAGGGGGCCGTCTCAGGCGTGCGCGGCGCGTCCCGGTTGCAGGGGCACGAGGCGCAGGGGCGCTCCGAGGGATTCGGACACCCCCTCCTCCCCCCGCAGCACCGTGACGAGACGGCCGATCCCGCCCCGGCCCGTCGCGGCGAGGCCGGCGACGAGCCGGCCGCCGGGCGCCAGCGCCGCGATCAAGCCCTCCGGCAGGCTCGGCACCGAGCCGTTGATCAGGATGCGGTCGTAAGCCCCTTCCCCCATCGCCGTGAGTCCGTCGCCCCGCAGGACGCGCAGGCCCTCTCCCGGCCCCAGCCGCTCGCGGGCGGCGGCCGCGAGGCCGGCATAGAGTTCGAGGCTCGTCACGGCGGCGGCGCCGAGCTGCAGCAGCAGGGCGGTGGCGTAGCCGGAGCCGGTGCCGATCTCCAGCACCCGCTGGCCCGGCGCGAGGTTGAGCGCGACCAGCATGGCCGCGACCGTCGTCGGCGCCGTCATGGTGGCGCCGCAGGGCAGCGGCAGGGCGAGGTCACGCCGGGCCAGCTCCCGGTGGGCCGCCGGTGCGAAGCGCTCCCGGGGCACGCGCTCCATCGCGCGCAGGATTCCCGTGTCGCGAACGCCCCGCTCCCGCAGGGCCAGCACGAAGGCGGCGTTCTCGACGGGGCTACCGGCGTCGTCGGGAAGGGATGTCGGATCGGCGCTCGTCACCGGGGCAGGCTCGCACGGAAGCGACGGTCAGAGCCAGTGGCGGGGAGCGTGAAAGGCGCCGCTTCGCGTTCCGGCTACTCGGCGAAGGCCTGCGCGAAGCGCGTGAGCGTCGGCTCGTCCGTCAGGTCGAGGCGCAGCGGGGTCACCGAGATCCGGTTCTCGGCGATGGCCTTGAGGTCGGTGCCGCGGCCGGGCTCGAAGCGGGCCTTGGCGAAGGCGAGCCAGAAATAGGGGTTGCCGCGCCCGTCCATGCGCGCGTCGATGGCCAGCAGGGCTTGGTTGCGCTGCCCCTGCGCCGCCACGGCGATCCCCACGACCTCCTCCGGCTCGCAATCGGGGAAGTTCACATTGACGAGGATGCCGGGCTCGATGCCGGTCTCCAGGATCTTCGCGATCACCGTCGGCCCGTGATGGGCCGCGCAATGCCACTTGATCGCCCCGCGCCCGCCCACGCCGTAGGCCTGGCTCAGCGCGATCGACCTCACGTTCAGGATCGTGCCCTCCATCGCGCCCGCGATCGTGCCCGAATAGGTCACGTCCTCCGCGACGTTCTGGCCCCGGTTGACGCCCGAGAGGACGAGGTCGGGCCCCCGCTCCTGCAGGATGTGACGCACGCCCATGATCACGCAGTCGGACGGCGTGCCTTTCACGGCGAAGCGCTTCTCGGAGACCTGGCGCAGGCGCAGGGGATCGTTGAGCGAGAGCGAGTGCGAGACGCCGGACTGGTCGGTCTCCGGCGCCACCACCCAGACGTCGTCGGAGAGGTGGCGGGCGATGGTCTCCAGCGTCTCCAGCCCCGGCGCGTGGATGCCGTCGTCGTTCGTGACGAGAATGCGCATCAGATCTTCGGTCCCTCGATCCGGTTGAGGCCGCCCATATAGGGCTGGAGCGCGGACGGGATCGTGACGCTGCCGTCCGGGTTCTGGTAGTTCTCCATGACGGCGATGAGTGCGCGGCCGACCGCGACGCCCGAGCCGTTCAGGGTGTGGAGATAAACGGGCTTGCCGTCCTTCGGGCGATAGCGCGCGTTCATCCGCCGCGCCTGGAAATCGCCGCAGACGGAGCAGGAGGAGATCTCGCGGTAGGTTTCCTGGCCGGGCATCCAGACCTCGATGTCGTAGGTCTTCTGCGATGCAAATCCCATGTCGCCCGTGCACAGGGTCATGACCCGGAAGGGCAGTTCGAGCGCCTTCAGCACGGCCTCGGCGCAGGCGAGCATGCGCTCGTGCTCCTCGGCCGACTTTTCGGGTGCCGTGATCGAGACGAGCTCGACCTTGTTGAACTGGTGCTGGCGCAGCATGCCGCGGGTGTCGCGCCCCGCCGCACCGGCCTCCGCCCGGAAGCAGGGCGTGAGGGCGGTGAAGCGCAGCGGCAACTCGTCCTCGGACAGGATACTCTCGCGCACGAGGTTGGTCAGGGGGACTTCCGCCGTGGGAATCAGCCAGTAGCCGTCGCCCGCCGCGAATTGGTCGTCTCGGAATTTCGGCAATTGCGCCGTGCCGAACATCGCCTCGTCGCGCACGAGGATCGGTGGCGCCACCTCGGTGTAGCCGTGCTCCTCCGTGTGCAGGTTCAGCATGAACTGGCCGAGGGCGCGTTCCAGCCGCGCGAGTTGACCCTTCAGCACCACGAAACGGGAGCCGGAGAGTCTGGCGGCCGCCTCGAAATCCATCAGCCCGGCGGCCTCGCCGATCTCGAAATGCTGACGGCCCCTCTCCAGCCAAGGATGGGTCGGCTCGAAGCGGCGGTACTCGACGTTGCCGTGCTCGTCCGCCCCCTCCGGAACATCCGCCTTCGGCCGGTTCGGGATCGCGGCGAGGCGCTCGTCGAGCGCCGTGGCGGCCTGCGCTTGCGCCGCGTCGAGGGCAGGCGCCTCCTCCTTGAGCCGGGCCACCTCCGCCATCAGCTCCTGCGCCCGCGCCTCGTCCCGCGCCTTCTTGGCCGCGCCGATCTCCTTGGCGAGCGCATTGCGCCGCTCCTGGTTTCCCTGCGCCGCCGAGACGGCGCCGCGGCGGGCCTCGTCGAGCGCGATCAACTCGGCGGAGAGGGGCGGGAGCCCGCGCCGCTGCAGGTCGTGATCGAACGCGGACGGGTTCTCGCGGATGGCGCGGATGTCGTGCATGGGACGGCTCTGATCCTGGGCGCAGACGCTTTGCAGCATCGCTCCCCGCGGGACAAGGCCGGAGGCGCATCGACGAACCGGGCCTGCCGCCGAGCGGAAGGCCGACCAGGATGCGCCCTAAGGCTCCAGCCCCTCGGCGATGCGGCGCGCCGCGCGCAGCTTCTCCATGCGGGAGACCGACAGGACCGAGGCCTCGTAGAGCAGCAGCATCGGGATCGCGAGGGAGAGCTGCGAGATCACGTCGGGCGGGGTCAGGATCGCCGCAGCCACGAAGACGAGGACGATGGCGTAGCGGCGCTTCTCCCTCAGGAAGGCCGAGTCGATCACGCCGATCTGGCCGAGCAGCGTCAGGATCACGGGCAGCTGGAAGGCGATGCCGAAGGCGAAGATCAGGGTCATGATCAGCGAGAGGTACTCGTCGACCTTCGGCAGGAGCGCGATCGTCGGCTCGCCGGCCACGCCGACCTGCTGCAGGCTCACCGAGAACTTGATGAGCAGCGGCATGGCGAGGAAGAACACCACCAGCGCGCCGAGAACGAAGAAGATCGGCGTCGCGACAAGGTAGGGCAGGAAGGCCTTGCGCTCGTTGCGGTAGAGGCCGGGCGCCACGAAGGCGTAGATCTGCGTCGCGATCACCGGGAAGGCGAGGAAGGCCGCCCCGAACACCGAGAGCTTGATGTTGGTGAAGACCTGCTCGAGGAAGTGCGTCGCGATGAGCTTCGCGTTCTCCGCGCCGACCACCGAGACGTAGGGGTGGACGAGGATGTTGTAGATGTCCTTCGCGAAGAAGAAGCACCCGAAGAACATCACCACGAACGCGACGAGCGACTTGATCAGCCGCGAGCGCAGCTCGATCAGGTGCTCGATGAGCGGGGCCCGCGAGGCCTCGATCTCGGCCTCATCCGCCTCGTTGATCATGGCTCAGGCGCCCGGCGGTCTGGCGGGTTGATCGGAAGCGAGCGGATCGACGGCCGAGGCGTCCGGCAGCGGAGGACGCGGCACGTCGTAGCTGCCCCCCTGGCCGCCATATCCCGTCTCCGCCCGCAATTGCGCGGTCGCCTCAGCGAGGGTGCCCGAACCGGGCTGCGGTGCAGTGCGTCCCTCGCGGGCCTCGATCGCACCTTTGAGCTCGTCGCGGATCGTCTGGACCGGGTTGAAGCCCTGCGTGCCGGACCCGACCGTGCGCTTGATCCCATCGACCTCGCGGCGCACCTCGTCGAGCTCGGCCTCGCGGATCGCCTCGTTGAACTGCATCTGGAACTCGCCGGCCATGCGGCGCAGCTTGCCCGTGATCTGCCCGACGGTGCGCAAGGCCTTCGGCAGGTCCTTCGGCCCGATCACGATGAGGGCGACGCCGCCGATCAGCATCACCTCGCCCCAACTCATGTCCAGCATGTCGTCGACGTTCCTGGGCTCCCGCGAGCCGTACAGTCCCGGGCAGGGCGGACGGGACCCGGCGCGGCGCGGGAAGAGCCCTTACACCAACGCGGCTTGCGTGCCAGCCGCTCCGGGCAACACCCTCAGACGGTCTTGTCGCGGGCGGGCAGGTGGCTCGCCGGGATCGCCGTGCCGGGGCTCGGCTCGCTCGCGGGCTGGCCGGCGTGCGGAATCGTGCGGACGGGTTCGTTCGCGGAGACCGGCGGGGCCTGGGCCGGCGTGCCCTGGGGCGGCGCCTCGTCGTCCGCCATGCCCTTCTTGAACGCCTTGATGCCCTTGGCGACGTCGCCCATCAGGTCCGAGATCTTGCCGCGGCCGAACAGCAGCATCACGATCGCGGCGACGATGATCCAGTGCCAGATACTCATGCTGCCCATGGCAACCTCCTGCGCCGCGAGCCGCTGCCGGGCGACGCCGTCCTACGTGGTCGGGTTGGCGCGAAACTAAGGATCGCACCCCGCGAACACAAGGCGTCCGCGGCCTTCCGTCCAAGAGGCCGGATGCGCGAGCTCAGGCCGCGGCGGAGAGTCCCGCCTCGAAGCGGGCCCGGGCCTCGCGGACGTCGAAGCCGTCGCTCTCGGGCCGCAGCCGGGCAAGCGCGGCCTCGGCCCGGCGCAGGGCGTCCCCGGAGAGCTCGGGCGACTCTTCGGCCACGGCCTCCATCTCCGCCTGGTCGCCGTTGCAGTGGAGGGCGACGTCGATGCCGGCCGCGAAGGCAGCCTCGGCGCGGGTCCGGAACGGGCCGGTCAGCGCGTGCATCGAGAGATCGTCGGTCATCAGCAGGCCGTCGAAGCCGATCGCGCCGCGGATGATCTCGCGCACCACGATCGGCGATTGCGTCGCGGGCCGTTCGGGATCGAGCGCCGTGAAGACGACGTGCGCGCTCATGGCGAGCGGCAGGTCGGCGAGCGTGCGGAAGGGCTGGAAATCCTGGGCGGCGAGGCTGTCGCGGGAGGCTCCGACGACGGGCAGCCCATGGTGGCTGTCGCAGGCGGCGCGGCCGTGGCCGGGGATGTGCTTCATCACCGGCAGCACGCCGCCCGCCATCAGGCCCTCGGCGACCGCCCGGCCGATCTCGGCGACGGCGGACGGGCTCGTGCCGTAGGCGCGGTCGCCGATGATGTCGTGGCTGCCCTCCACCGGCACGTCGAGCACCGGGGCGCAATCGACGTTGATGCCGACGCTGGCAAGATCGTGCGCCATCAGGCGCGCGCCGAGCCGAGCCATGGCGGCGGCCGAACCGTCGAGGCGGCCGAAGCGCCGCCCGGCCGGGTAGGCGGGCCAGTGGGGCGGGCCCATCCGTTGCACGCGCCCCCCCTCCTGATCGATCAGGATGGGTGCGTCCTCCCGCTCGACGGCCGCGCGCAGCGCCCCGGTCAGGGCCCGCACCTCGTCGGGCGTGCCGATGTTGCGCTTGAACAGGATGAAGCCCCAGGGCCGGACCGCCCGGAAGAAATCGGCTTCCTCCGGAGCGAGGGTCCGGCCGGCGCAACCGAGGATGAGTGCACGGGAGGTCATCGGGTTTCAGGCTCGCGGAGGGCTCTGCGGCGAATCGCGGGATCAGCGTCGGGCGGGCTCTCGGCCCGCGACAAGGCGAAATCGGGGAGACCGGCGGGGTTCCGGGCGAGCGGCACCCCACTGTTGCATCCGGGTATCGGACGCGTTCCGGACGATGTGGCTCGGACCCGGCAGAGTGCCGGGCCCGCTCAGCCCGCCCTCAGTTCTTGGCGACGAAGCACTGGCCGCCTGCGGCCTGCAGCTGGCTGCAGAGGCTCGTCGCCTCGTTCTTGCCGAGCGGCCCGACGCGCACGCGCCAGATCGTCTTGCCGTTCACCTCGGCCTGCCGGATCAGTTCGGGCTGGCCGGCAAGCTGGGCGTACTTGCCCTGCATCTGCCGGAAGGCGGTTTGCGCCTCGGCGGCGCTGGTGCGCACCCCGAGCTGCACCGAGAATCCGCCGACGGGAGCGGCGGTGGTGGCCGCCGTCGTGGTCGGAGCCTCGACGGGAGCCGCCGTCTCCGGAGCCACCGAGGCGACCCGCTGGGGCGCCTTGGGTCGCGTCGGCGCGGGCGCCGCCACGACGGGCGTGCTCTCGGCCGCCGGGGGCGGTGCGGTGGGCGTGGGGGCCGGCGTCGGCAGCGCGGACGCCTGACGGGAGGGACGCGGCCTGGCGGGGGCCGCTTCCTCGGAGCCCGGCAGGGTCATGGTCGGGATCACGGAGGGCGTCGCCGTCTCGGCCGCGGCCGCCTCGCGCTGGGCGGGCGGCGGGGGCGGCGTGTCCGGCTTGACCGAGACCGTGCGGACGCGGCGCGGCTCGCCGAAGGCGTCCGTGAGGCCGCCCGGGGTCGTGCCGGACTCGCTCGTGCCCTGCCCGCCCTGCGAGAGACCGGAAGCGCCCTGCGCCGCCCGCGCGGCCTGGGCCACGTCGAGGGGCTGCTCCTCGCGGTTGACGATGCGGATCTGGCCGTCCTTGGCCTTGGGCTCGTAGATCTGCTTGTTCTGGTCCGGGATCTCGACGCCGTCCGCGGTCTTCGGCGCAATCTTGAGGGGGGCCGTGTCGGCCTGGATGAGGGGCACGCCGCCGCCGATCCGGCCGGAATGCAGGCTGCGCCACGTCAGCGCACCCGTGACCGAGATCGCGACGACCGCGATGCCGGCGCCGACCGAGACGAGGCGCCGCCGCCGCGGGGCCCGCTTCAGGGCGCGTCCGCCATAGGCGGCCTCGGCCTCCATTCCCGAATCATCCGTCTCGTGCCCGTCGTAGCCGGGCCCGGCCGGGTATTCGCGGTCGACGGTGGCAAGGTACTGGTCGAAGGCGTCGGCCGGGCTCGTTCCTTGCGCCGCCGCGGAATGGGCGGAGGCCTGATGGGCCGGCACCTGCTCCGTGACGAAGCTCGGCTCGACGCGCCGGGCCGGCACGCTCTCGCCGCCGCGGCGGCCGTCGCGAGCCTCCAACAGCGCCCGGAAGGGGTCGTCCTGGCCCACGATGCGGGCAAGCTCGGCCAGCGGGTCGGACTTCGTCTCAGGTCGCGATTCGATCCGCGGCTCGGCCCAGCCGCCACCCGGAACCGCCGTCGGGCGCGGGTGACTCGGCTGAGGGTGCTGCAGGTCGCGCGCGAAGGCCTCGAAATCGATCTGCGCCCGCGATGCGTTGGTCATGGCAGCATCCTCATCTAACGCCGACTCACCTCACCGCATTTCGCTCGGCGCGGTGACACCCAGGATGGCGAGACCGGAGGCGAGAACGCCTCGGACGGCCTCGACGAGGGCCAACCTCGCCCGTGTGGACTTTCGGTCGGTTGGATTAACAAACCGTAATTGCGGCAAGTCTTTGCCCTTGTTCCAGAAACTATGAAGCGAACTTGCGACTTCGTAGAGATGGAAGGCGATCCGGTGCGGCTCGTGGGCCATGGCGGCTGATTCGAGCACCCGCGGAACTTGCGCGACGAGGCGCATCATCTCCCCCTCCCCGGCATCGGCAAGGACGGAAAGATCCGCCTGCGCAAGGGCTTGCGCCGACAGATCCTCGTCCGGCATCGCCTCGCGCGCCTGCCGGAAGACCGAGTGGCAGCGGGCATGCGCGTACTGCACGTAGAAAACGGGATTGTCCTTGGATTGCTCCACGACCTTGGCGAGGTCGAAATCGAGCGTCGCGTCGTTCTTGCGGTAGAGCATCATGAAGCGGATCGCGTCGCGCCCGACCTCGTCGATCACCTCCCGCAGGGTGATGAACTCGCCCGCCCGCTTGGACATCTTCACGGGCTCGCCCGCCCGCAGCAGCCGCACGAGCTGGCAGAGCTTCACGTCGAGGCTCGCCTCCCCGCCCGTGACCGCCGTGACCGCCGCCTGCATGCGCTTGACGTAGCCGCCGTGGTCGGCGCCGAGCACGTCGATCATGTCGGTGGCGCCGCGCAGGAACTTGTCCCGGTGATAGGCGATGTCGGAGGCGAAGTAGGTGAAGGAGCCGTCCGACTTGAGGAGCGGCCGGTCGGTGTCGTCCCCGAACTCCCGGGTGCGGAACAGGGTCTGCTCCCGGTCCTCCCAATCCTCCGGCACCTGCCCCTTCGGCGGTGGCAGGCGGCCCTCGTAGACGAGGCCGCGGGCGCGCAGGTCGGCGAGCAGCGCCGAGACCGACCCCGCCCCCTCGCCGTGAAGCGTCCGCTCGGAGAAGAACACGTCGTGGTGGATGCCGATCGCGGCGAGGTCCGCCCGGATCATGTCCATCATCATGGCGATCGCGGTCTCGCGGACGAGGGGCAGCCATTCCGCCTCGGGCTTGCCGAGCAGCGCGCGTCCGTGCTCGCGCGCGAGCGCCGCGCCGACAGGCTTGAGGTAGTCGCCCGGGTAGAGCCCTTCGGGCACCGGGCCCACCTCCTCGCCGAGCGCCTCGCGGTAGCGCAGGAAGGCGGAGCGGGCGAGCACGTCGACCTGCGCGCCCGCGTCGTTGATGTAGTACTCGCGCGTGACGTCGCGGCCGGCCGCCACGAGGAGGTTCGCGAGCGCGTCGCCGAACACCGCGCCGCGACCGTGCCCGACATGCATCGGTCCGGTGGGGTTGGCCGAGACGTACTCGATGTTGACCTTGCCGCCCGGCAACTCGGCGCGCACGTACCTCTCCGGGGCGGCCAGCACGGACCGCACCACGTCGTGGAAGACGGACGGGTCGAGGCGCAGGTTGATGAAGCCGGGGCCCGCCACCCCGGCCTCGACGACGCGCGGATCCGAGCGCAGCTCGGCCGCCAGCGCCTCGCCGAGCGCCTTCGGGTTCGTCCGCGCCTCCTTGGCGAGCACGAGGGCGGCGTTGGTGGCGAGGTCGCCGTGGCTCGGGTCCCGCGGCGGCTCGACGACGACGCGCGAGAGGTCGAGACCCGCCGGGAGCTGCCCGGCGCGGGTGAGGCTCTCGAGGGCCTCGCGCACCCGCGCCTCGAAGATCGCAAAGATGTTCATGTCTCGAAACGCCCGCTCGCGCGGCCGCGGTGTCGGGGACGCCGCGGCCGAAGGTTCAGGCCGGCCGCATAGCAAGGGGGGCGGGTGGTGTCACGGACGGGGGCTCACATCCACCCCGCGAGTTCCGCCCGCATCCCATCCGGCAGCGGCACCGGCCGGCGGGTCTCGCGATCGACGTAGACGTGCACGAAATGTCCCTGCGCCGAGGCGCGCTCCTCGTCCTCGCGGAAGAGCGCGATCTCGTAGCGCACGCTGGAGCGGCCGAGATGGGCGACCCGCAGGCCCGCCGTGATCCGGTCGGGGAAGGCGACGCCCGAGAAGTAGCGGCAGCCCGTCTCGACCACGAGGCCGATGACGGAGCTCTTCGCGATGTCGAGCACGCCGGCCTCGATCAGGCAGCCGTTCACCGCCGTGTCGAAGAAGGCGTAATAGACGACATTGTTGACGTGTCCGTAGACGTCGTTGTCGCCCCAGCGCGTTCCGAGGGCGATCTGGCGGGGATAGGCGTCCCGGGTCTCGGGCGCGGGGCGTGCGGGCTCGCCCACCCTCACGGCTCCGCCAGCGGAAGGCCGCGGCTCTCCGGGCTCCAGTGCAGGTCCGGCGTTTCCGGGAAGAGCTTCCGGTGGGCGAGCACCGCGTAGGTGTCGGTCATGCCGGCGATGTAGTCGGCGATCCGGCGGCGCACCCGCCCCTCCTCCGCTCCCGCGAGACCCGCGCTCCACTCCTCGGGCATGCGGGCGGGGTCGGCGCAGAAGGCCGCGAACAGGTCGGCGACGATCTGCGCGGCGCGGGCGCGTACCGCCATCACGCCGGGATGCCGGTACATGCGCGCGTAGAGGAAGCGCTTGATGGCGGCGTCGGCCTCGGCGATCGGCTCCGAGAAGGCGATGACGGGCGCGCCCGCGCCCCGGATGTCGGCGACGCTCGCGGGGGCGAGGGCCTCCAGGCGGCGTCCGCTCTCCGCGATGACGTCCTCGACGAAGCGCGTGATGACGCGGCGGGCGAGTTCGTGCACGCGCCGCGAGGTTTCGAGCCCCGGGTGCAACCGCTCGATCTCGTCGAGAAGACCCTTCAGGAAGGGCACCTCGGCGAGGTCGGCGAGGTCGAACAGGCCGGCGCGAAGGCCGTCGTCGAGGTCGTGGCTGTCGTAGGCGATGTCGTCGGCCAGCGCGGCGCCCTGCGCTTCCGGCCCGGCGAAGCGCGACAGTTCCAAGTCGTTGACGGAATTGTACTCGAGGATCGCGGCCGGGATGCCGGCGGCGGCGTAGCGCGGGGTCGGGCGGCCGTCCGGAGTCAGCAGCGGGCCGTTGTGCTTGACGAGGCCCTCCAGCGTCTCCCAGGCGAGGTTCAGGCCGTCAAAGCCCGCGTAGCGCCGCTCCAGCCGCGTCACGATGCGCAGGGCCTGGGCATTGTGATCGAAGCCGCCGTGCTCGGCCATGCAGGCGTCGAGGGCGTCCTCGCCCGTGTGGCCGAAGCAGGTGTGGCCGAGGTCGTGCGAGAGGGCCAAAGCCTCCGCCAGATCCTCGTCGAGGCCGAGCGCGCGGGCGAGCGCCCGGGCGATCTGGCTCACCTCCAGGGTGTGCGTGAGCCGGGTGCGGTAATGGTCGCCCTCGTGGTGCACGAAGACCTGCGTCTTGTGCTTCAGGCGCCGGAAGGCGGTGGAGTGGACGATGCGGTCCCGGTCGCGCTGGAAATCGCTGCGGGTCGGCGAGGCGGCTTCCGCGATCAGGCGGCCCCGGCACGCGGCCGGGTCCGTGGCGTAGGGCGCGCGCCAGCGCTCTCCGTTCTGCCGCAAGGCCGCTCCTCACACATCCGGGATCCGGCCGGCCGCGTTGCGGCGACGGGATCATGCCCATATCTTGTGGCCGGGCGCCCGTCTGGCAATCCGCTGCCGCCCGTGTCCCCAGGCGATCCGGGCCGAGACGTCCGGGCGTCGCCACGAGATTCGCGAGCAACCATGGCCGAGATCACCCTGACGCCCCGCGCCGCCAAGCGCATCAACGAGATCATGGGCGCCGAGCCTCCCGGCTCGTCGCTGCGCATCAGCGTGAATGGCGGCGGCTGCTCCGGCTTCTCCTACGCCTTCGACGTGGCCCAGGGCCGAGAGACCGATGACATCGTGATCGAGCGGGACGGCGCGACCGTGCTCGTCGATGCGGTGTCGCTCGAGTACATGGCGGGCTCGACCATCGACTTCGTCAACGACCTGATCGGCCAGTCCTTCAAGATCGAGAACCCGCAGGCGACCGCCTCCTGCGGCTGCGGCACCTCCTTCTCGCTCTGATCGTCGTTGCGCCGGAACGACAGGTGACGGCGGGCCATCCGTCCGCAGCGGGCGGGGCGTCGGGCCCCGATTGCCTCGCCCGGCATTCTGCGGCACGGATGCGCCTCGACGTTTTCCACAAGCCTTGAGACCCGCGCCTCCGTCAGCGATCCGGACAAGCCCATGACCCACGTGACAGGCCGCGCCCGCCTCGGCCGGGCCGCCCGCGCCTCCGTCTGCGCCCTCGCCCTCCTCTCCCCCGCGCCGCTCGCCGTCCCGCAGGCGGCATGGGCGCAGGAGGCCGCCTCCGCAGTCCAGGACGTGACGCTGCAGGACGTCGTCCTGCCGTTCGGGTCCACGGTGCTGACGATGCCGCGCATCACGGTGAGCGGCACCCGGCTCTCGAAGGACGATCTCCTGGCGATCCTGAAGGCCGATTCGCCCGAGCCCTGGGCCACGCGCCTCGCCCGCCTCGACGCGGCGAGCCTGACGATACCGGAATTGCGCTCGGTCCATGCGGGGCCCGGGGCCTCGCGCCAGACCGTTGTCTACCGCGACGTCGCGGCCCGCGACGTGCGGGCGGGCAAGGCGGCCGAACTCTCGGCGGCCGGCGCCGCCGTGACGGTCGCGGGCGGCCCCGAGACGGGCTCGGGCACCTACGGCCGCATCGGTGCCACCGACATCGACCTCGCCGCCCTGGCCCGGCTCTACGCCGTCGCGGGCGACGGCAAGGGGCCGGTGCAGCGGGTCTACGCGTCCGTCTCCATCGCCGACGTGGTCTACACCGACGATCGCGGCACCACCGTGAAGCTCGCCCGCGTCGAGGGGCGCGACCTCGGCGGCCGCCAGATTCCCGGCGGCTGGACCGGCGCCCTCGACGCCTTCGCGGGGCTCGACCTCGACAAGGCGAGCCCGGCGGACCGCGCCAGGGTCACGGCGGCGGCCGCCGACCTCGTCGAGGCCGTCTCGGTCGGCGGCTTGGAGGCGCGCGGGCTCAGCATCAGCGAGAGCAAGTCTGCGGAGCCCCTCCTCCTCGAGATCGGCCGCATGGCCTATGCGGGCCAGGGTCCCGAGGCGGGGATGAACCTCGAGGACCTCGCCTTCGCGCAGAAGGGCGTGCGCTCGCGCGTCGGCAAGCTCACCCTCACCGGATTCTCTCTGGCGCCGACGGTCGAGGCCCTGCGCCGTCTCTCGGACCCGAAGGCCGAGGCCACGGACGACGCGTTGCGCCGCCTCACCCCGGTGATCGGCACGCTCGCGATGCAGGACATCAGCCTCGACCTGCCCCCCGAGGCCGGCAAGGCCGCACCCGCTCCCGCTCCGAAGGCGCCGGCCCGCGATTCCGCGGGCGATCCCTTCGAGAACGCGGCGCGCCAAGCGCTCGGAGCGAAGCCCCCGTCGGTCAAGTCCGCACCGGCCGAGACGCCGCTCCACGTGGGCCTGCGCAACGCCGCCATCACCTTCGGGCCGCCACGGGACGGGGTGCCGACCGCGAGCCGCCTCAGCCTGACCGGCCTGACGCTTCCGGCCTCGACGGTGGCCGGCGTGCCCGGGCTCGGCTCGCTCACGGCCTACGGCTACCAGGATCTCGACCTCAACGTCGTCGCCGATACGGCCTGGGACGAGGGTCGGCGGGAGCTCTCCGTGCGCGAGGTCTCGGTCTCGGGCAAGGACATGGGCACGCTGCGCCTCACGGGCACGCTCGGCGGGATCGGGCCGGAGATCTTCGATCCGGACGCGGGCGTCTCGGGCCTCGCCATGCTCTCCGCCACCGCCAAGGCGCTCGATCTCACGATCGAGAATACGGGCCTGTTCGAGCGCTTCATCAACGCCCAGTCGAAGGTGCTGAGCCTCAAGCCCGACGAACTGCGCCAGGAATACGTGACCGCCAGCGTGCTCGGCGTGCCCGTCATCCTCGGCAACTCGCCGGCCGCCAAGGCGATCGGTGCCGCGATGGGCCAGTTCGTGACGAAGCCCGGCCGTCTCTCGGTGACCGCCAAGGCGAAGGACGGCACGGGCGTGGGGGTGGCCGATTTCAGCACGGCCGGTTCCCCCGGCGCGGTGCTCGACAAGCTCGACGTCGACGCCAGGGCGAACTGAGAAACCTCAATCCGCGATCACCCCGGGATAGCGCGCGGCGAGATCGCGCCGCGTCGCCTCGACGAAGGCGCGTCGGCGCTCCGGCCGGGGCAGCGTGAGGGGCACAGCGGCGATCAGGCTCGCGGGCCGCGGCGAGAGCAGGAGCAGCCGGTCGGCGATCTCAAGCGCCTCCGCCACGTTGTGCGTGACCATCAGCACGCTCATGCCGAGCCGGTCGACCGTGTCGACGACGAGCCCGCGCAAGGAGGCGGCCGCCGCATCGTCGAGGGAGACGAAGGGCTCGTCGAGGATGAGGAGGCGCGGATCGTCGGCGAGCGCGCGGGCGAGCGCCACCCGCCGCTGCATGCCGAGCGACAGGGCTCCGGGGTAGCGCCCGCGCCAGGGGGTGAGGGCGAGATGCTCGAACAGGGCGTCGAGATCGCGCCCGCGCCGCTCCCGCGGCAGGGCGAGGCGGACGTTCTGCTCCACCGTCCGCCACGGCAGGAGGCGGGGATCCTGGAACACCATGCCGATCCCGGCGGAATCCTTGCGGGGATCGGGCCTGACCTCGCCCTCGTAGTCCCGGTCGAGCCCGAGCAGGATGCGCAGGGTGGTGGTCTTGCCCGCGCCCGAGGGGCCGATCAGGCAGACCACCTCGCCGGGCGCGATCGCGAAGGCGAGGTCGCGCACCGCCTCCACCGGCTCGTTGCGGGCGGAGCGATAGACCTTGCGCGCGATCCGCGCGGCGAGGACCGGGCCGGTGGCCTCAGCGCCAGCGTCGGACATGCGCATCGAGGGGCTGCAGGACGAGGGTGTCGATGGCGAGCATCACCGTCATGAAGACGAGGCTGTAGCCGATGACCGCGGTGACGTCGAAGAGCTGGAAATAGTAGTTGATCGCGAAGCCGACCCCGTTCGGCCGGCCGATCAGCTCGACCACGAGCACGATCTTCCACGCGAGCGAGATGCCGGAGCGCGCGGCCGCCACCGCGAAGGGCTGGAGTTGCGGCACCAGCACGTGGGCGATCCAGGTGCGCCGGTCGAACCGGTAGGTGCGGGCCATCTCCTCGAGGCCCGGATCGAGGCCGCGGGCCCCCTCCCGCATGATCACGGCGACGTTCGGGAGCTTGTTCAGCGCCACCGCGACGATCGCCGCGGTCTCGGTGAGCCCGAGCCAGACATAGGCGAGCACCGTGATGACGAGGGCCGGCGTGTTGAGCACCACGAGGAGCGGCGTGTCGAGGGTGCGGTCCGCGAGCTTCGAGCGGCCGAGCAGCACGCCGAGCACCAGCCCGAGGCTCATGGCGATCACGAAGGAGACGGCGACCCGCGCCAGCGTCACGCCGACGTTGAAGAGCATGCCGCCGGTCTGGATCTCGCGCAGGACGAAGGCTGCGACCGCGCTCGGCGCCGGCAGGGTCCGCGCGTCGGCGAGGGCCGCCGCGAGCTGCCAGAGGGCGAGCAGGATCAGCAGCGAGGCGAGGCGCGCGGCGAGGGCCATGAGGCGGTTCGTCAGGAACGGGCCGAGCCCCCTCTCCCGCGCGGGAGAGAGCGGGTGCGGCAGCCTCGGACGGACACGGATCCCTCACCCATTGCGGGCGCCGTCGAGGTAGAGGTCCGGCGGCAGGGCCTTGGCATCGCCGACGAGGCGCTCGCCGCCGAGGCGTGCCAGCGTCGCGTAGATGGTCTCGGCGTCGCTGCGCTCGGTCGCGAGCGGCCGGCGCGGCGTGCCGGCCAGGAAGTTGCGCTTGAGGGCCTCGAAGGTCGCGTCGTCCTCCGCCGCCATCAGCGGCCGCACCAGGGCCCAGGCGGCGGCATCGCTCGCGAGCACCTCCTTGGCCGCGGCGGAGGCGCGGGCGAAGCCCTCGACGGCGGCGAGCTTCGCCCGCACCGTCTCGCCCTCGAACAGGTAGCCGATCAGCGCCACCGGTCCCTTGGCGCCGAAGGCCCGCATGATGTCGTCGGCGCTGATCAGCCGGCGATAGCCCTTGGCTTCGAGCCGCGCGCAGTAGGTCCAGTAGAGCAGCGCCGCGTCCAGCTCGCGGGATTCGAGCTTCTGCATCAGGAGCGGCGGCGCGCCGTAGGCGAGCTGGGACGCGGTCTCGAGGTCGAGGTTGCCCGCCTCGCGCGCCTGGGCGCGCAGCAGCACCCAGTTCTTGTCGAGGGCGCCGCCCGCCACGCCGAGGCGCTTGCCCGAGAGGTCCGCGATGCCCTTGATCGGGCTGTCGGGCGGGACCATCAGCGCGCCCTCGGTGGTCGAGTAGGGCACGAACTTGACGCCGCGCCCCTCGTTGCGCAGCCGCGCGGCCCAGATCAGGTCGCCGACGATCGTGTCGAGCTGGCGCCCCTGGAAGGCGATGCGCGCGGCGTCGTTTCCCGCGAGCTTGACCGTCTCCAGGGTGAAGCCGTTCGCCGCGTCGAGGCCGCGATCCTTGATGATGGCGGCCTCCCACGAGGCCGTGCCGAAGGGCAGCACGCCGATGCGGATGGTCTCGCCCGCGGCGCGGGCCGGCCGTGTGAGGATCGCGGGCAGGGGCCAGAGCGCCGCCGTCGCGAGCAATGCGCGCCGAGACAGCATGGCGCCTTCTCCCCGTGTCGTGCCGGAAATACCTGCCTCCGCGGAACGGATCGGCAATCCTGTTGGTCCAAGTCCTTACGGCCTCGCGAACCGCCCGTCCACAGGGGCCGCCTGAGTGCTTTTGACCGAGCCGCGAGGGCCCGGGAGCCGGGCCCCCGGCGCAGCGGGCGCCACTCCCGGCGGCGCCTCCCGCGACGTCCGTGGCGACACCCTTGCGCCGGCAGCCCTGCGGGCGCAGGTTCGCGCGGAGTTGGGCACGCGGAGTTGGGACAGTCGCGGGCAACGATGGGGAGGCGGCGATGACCGAGCGGCGCGAAGGTGTTCTTGACGGTGACGTGATCGCCGAGCGGCTGAAGGCCGAGCTGCCGCACTGGCGCTACGAGGACGGCTGGATCCGCCGGACCTACAAGACCGCGAGCTGGAAGAGCACGCTGATGGTCATCAACACGGTGGGCCACTTGGCGGAAGCCGCCTGGCATCATCCCGACCTCACGGCCTCCTACGCCTGGGTCGAGGTGCGGCTGATGAACCACGCCGCCAAGGGCGTGACCGAGAAGGACTTCGCCCTCGCCCGCAAGATCGAGGAGGTCGTGGCCTGGCAGCCCGGCGCCGAGGGGGGCGCCCTCGAGGGCACGCCCACGGACCAGCGCTTCGCCTACATCAAGTACGATCACTGAGCCGGGTTCAGCCCGGCTCCTTCACCCGCCGGCACTCGGTCTTGAGGTAGGTCGTCTTGCCCACCTCCTCGCTGAGGTCGGTGCGGGCGATGATCTCCTGCCAGCCGCTGGCGCAGCCGAGCTCGTTGGCGACCCGAACCTTCCGCACCTCGACCGCCTTGTCGTCCGTGCAGGATTCCTGGGGCAGGCCGCTCGCGCAGACCAAGACGACGGCGATGAAGGTGTTCATGCGGGGCCTCTCCTCCGTGCGGGCTCGCCGGGCGCGGGCCGCCTCCCATCATGGGGCGCGCCGCCCGGCCCTCAAGGCACCTCTACGATCAGGCCGGGATCGAAGTTTCGGTCCTCCACCGGGTTCGCCAGCCAGCGGCAGCGCCCGATCCGCAAGTCGTGCCCGGCGTGGAAATGGCCCGAGATCCAGATCGCGGGCCGCTCCGCGTCGGCAAGATCGTCGAGCACCGTCGTCGCGTAGAAGGCCGGCACCCACCAGGGCACGCCCGGCGCGTCGCGGTAGGCGTCGGCCGCGAGCGGGCTCGCCGGGTGGTGGGTGACGGCGACGGTCGGGCCGTCGTGGCCCCCGCGCAGCTGTGCGAGGAGCGCCGCCCGCTCCGCCGCGTGCGCGGCCATCGCGTCGGCGGGCTGCCAGGGCGTGCCGTCTGCCTTGCGGATCGAGCCGCGATATTCCCGCGAGCCGGTGACGGGGTCTGTCATGCGGTCGGCCGCGAAGGCCACCGGGTCCGCCGGTTGGCCCGGGCTCGCCTCGGGGAGCCAGCGCCCGGCGAGCGACCAGTCGCTCCAGAGCGTCGTGCCGACGAAGCGCACGCCCGCGATCTCGGTGGCGGCGCCCCCCTGAAGCAGGCGGATGTCGGCCCCGGCCTCGTTCAGCCGCGCGACCTCGCGGCCGAGGGCGGCGAGGAGGTCCGGCGCCGTGCGCGGATCGCCGGTGGGCGCGTAGTGCTCGTGATTGCCGGGCACCAGCACGATCGGCCGCTCGCCCGCGATGTCGCAGAGCACGGCGAGGCCGCGCTCCGGGTGCCCTTCGTAGAGATCGCCCGCGCAGACGAGGACGTCGAAGGGTACGCTCGGCCGCGGGATCAGGTCGGCCCGGCGGCGCTCGAGGTGCAGGTCGGAGATCGGGAACAGGCGCATCGTCGCTTCCACGGGTCTCAGGCCTCTGCGGCCCCAGCGGCGCGGCGCTCGGCCCGGGCCGCCTTGAGAATGTCGTGGGCGGAATCCGCATTGAGGACGGCGATGCCGGCCGCCGCCGCGAGGTCCGGCCAGGGGGAAGCCCAGAGGGCGGTGACGAGGCCCGCCGCGATGATCGCGAGGTTCGCCGCCGCATCGTTGCGCGCCGAGAGATAGGCCGCCCGCGTCAGGCTGCCCGCCCCGTGCCGGTGGCGGGCGAGCATCATCGCGCAGGTCACGTTGACGGCGAGCGCTCCGAGGCCGGTCAGCGTCAGCGGCAGGGGCGCCGGAGGGGCGAGGTCGGAGAACTTCTCGTAGGCCGCGTAGGCCGTGGCGAGGGCCGGCACGAGCAGGATGCCGGCCATCACGGTGCCGAGCCGCGCCCGGTTGCGCAGGCTCCAGCCGAGCCCGGCGAAGATGAGGAGGTTGAGCGCCGCATCCTCCAGGAAATCGAGGCTGTCGGCGATGAGCGCGACCGAGCCGATCGCGAGGGCGACCGCGATCTCGACCCCGAAATAGGCGAGGTTCAGCCCCGCGACGCGAACGACGACGGGGCGCAGGGAGGGTGGGGCGGCAGGTGTCACGGGAGATGTCACGGGCAGACGATATTTGCGGGATGCTTCGGGCTTGCGGGCGGCTCGGCTTGCACATGGCGCGGGCGTGGGCCCCCTGTCGAGGCGGAAATTTTCGCAAGTCCGATACTGGATTCCGTGGCGCGCCTGTGCGAGGCGACAACCGGACCTGCGCCGTATCGCGCGGCGACAACGAGAGAAGCGGGAGGCCGAGGATGTTGCCCGAGCTGCGCGTTCTGTATTTCGAGGACCTGGAGGTCGGGCTCTCCGAGACGCTGACCAAGGTCATCGCCTCCTCCGACGTGGTCGGCTTCGCCGAGATCACCGGCGACCGCAACCCGATCCACCTCTCCGAGCACTTCGCCGCGCGCACGCCCTTCGGCACCCGCATCGCGCACGGCCTCTACACGGCGGGCCTGATCTCGGCGGTGCTCGGCACCCGCCTGCCTGGCCCCGGCGCGGTCTACATCAGCCAGACCCTCAACTTCCGCGCGCCCGTGCGCATCGGCGATACCGTCGACGTGACCGTGACCGTGGCCGAACTCGTGCCGGAGCGGCGCCGCGCGCGGCTCACCTGCACCTGCTCGGTGGCGGGCGAGGTGGTGCTCGACGGCGAGGCGCTGGTGAAGGTGCCGAAGAAGGAGGAGGCGGATCCGCTCGCCATCCGCATGGGCGGCCGGCCGGAGGCGTGACGGCCGCACCGCGTCCCGCCAGCGTGCGGGCGCGGAGTTCCGCGTCGCGCGGGGGGCGGAGCCTAGCGAGCCGGGCGCCGTGATCGAGACAATCCCCCTCGACGATCCCGGCGATCCGCGCCTCGCCCCCTACGCGGCGATGCGCGAGCGCGACCTCGTCGGGCGCGCAGGCCGCTTCATCGTCGAGGGCGAGGTAACCCTGCGCCTCATGCTCTCGGGGCAGGCGCGGTTCCAGGCCGAATCGATCCTGCTCGCGCCCGAGCGCCTGCCGGGCCTTGCCGAGGCGCTCGCCGCCCACGCCGCGCGGCTCCCCGCCCCGCCCCCGGTCTACCTCGCCGCCCGGCCCGTGATGAGCGCGGTGACGGGCTTCCCGATCCATCGCGGCGTCCTCGCGGTCGGACTCCGCGGCGCGGAGCCGTGCGCGGCCGGTCTCGTGCCGCCCGATCCGGCGCCGGCCCTGGTGCTGGGGCTCTGCGGCCTGACCAATCACGACAATGTCGGCGGCCTGTTCCGCAACGCCGCCGCCTTCGGCGCCGACGCGGTGCTCCTCGATGCGGCGACCTGCGACCCGCTCTACCGCAAGGCGATCCGCGTCTCGGCGGGCGCCGCGCTGACCGTGCCCTTCGCGCGGCTCGAACCCGGCGAGGGCTGGCTCGCCCTGGCCGCACGCCTCGGCCTGACGCCGCTCGCCCTCTCGCCCGGCGGGGCGGAGGCTCTCTCGGACCTGCCCGCCCTCCCCCGAGCCCTCCTCCTCCTCGGGACCGAGGGGCCGGGCCTGCCGGCCGAGACCATCGCGCGGGCCCGCGGCGTGCGCATCCCGATGGCTCTGGGGTTCGATTCGCTCAACGTCGCGACCGCGGGGGCCATCGCGCTCCATCACCTGCGCGCACCATCGGCACAGGTTGCGCGCGACAAAGAGTGACAATTGCCCGAACGCACCGCTCTCCTAGCTTGTACAGTCTAGCTTGGCCGGAAACCGCGCGTGGCGCCTGTTCACAGGTGGCGGAGATCCGGGCAGGATCGGGGATCCGCACCGGCGGGAGGTTCGAGCGTTGCTGCAGTCACGGGACGGCCTCCGGACTTTGTCCGGACGTCGGGTGGTCATCGTCGGTGCCGGTCCCGGTGGGCTGGCGACAGCACTTCTGCTGGCCCGCGCCGGGATCCACGTCACGCTCTTCGAGAAGGACGAGGCGGTCGGCGGGCGTACCCGGACCGTCGAGGCGCCCGGCGGCTACCGCTTCGACATCGGCCCCACCTTCTTCCTCTATCCCCAGATCCTCGCCGACATCTTCGCCTCCTGCGGCGAGCGGCTGGAGGACCATGTCCGGCTCGAGCGCCTCGACCCGCAATACCACCTCGCCTTCGAGGGCGAGGGCGGCCTCTCGGGCGAGATCCGCGCCACCGCCGACATGGACCGGCTGGAGGCCGAGATCGCCCGGATCGCGCCGGACGACGCGAAGAACGTCCGCCGCTTCTTCGCCGACAACCGGACCAAGCTGAAGTTCTTCAAGCCGGTCCTGGAGCAGGCCTTCCACCGCTTCCGCAGCATGGCCTCGCCCGCCATGCTCGCGGCCCTCCCCTACCTGCATCCCGGCCGGAGCGTCGACCGCGACCTTCAGCGCTACTTCGCCGACCCGCGGGTGCGCCTCGCCTTCTCGTTCCAGACCAAGTATCTCGGGATGTCGCCCTTCCGCTGCCCGAGCCTGTTCACGATCCTCTCCTTCCTCGAGTACGAGCATGGGGTCTACCACCCCGTCGGCGGCTGCGGCGCGGTCTCGGAGGCGATGGCGGGGCTCGCCCGCCGCATGGGCGTCGACATTCGCCTCGGCACCGGCGTCGACCGGGTCCTGTTCGAGGGCAAGCGCGCCTGCGGGGTCGTGGCGGGGGGTGAGACGCTGCGGGCCGACGCGGTGGTCATCAACGGCGACTTCGCCCGCGCCGTGCCGGCCCTGGTGCCGGAGGCGCACAGACCGCGCTGGCGCGACGCGAAGGTCGCCAAGGCCCGCCTCTCCTGCTCGACCTTCATGCTCTATCTCGGGATCGAGGGGCGGATGCCCGCGGGCCTCGGGCATCACACGATCCTGCTCGCCAAGGACTATGCCCGCAACATCCGCGAGGTCTCGGAGGGCGTCCTGCCGCTGGAGCCGTCGATCTACGTCCAGCACGCGGGATTCACGGACGGGGGCATGGCGCCCCCCGGGCACACCGCCCTCTACGTGCTGGTGCCGGTGCCGAACCTGAAGGCGGGAATCGACTGGGAGGCGGTGCGGCCGCGCTACCGGCAACTGGTGCTGGAGCGGCTGAAGCTCCTCGGCCTCGACGATCTCGAATCGCGCATCCGCTACGAGCGCATCGTCGACCCGACCGGCTGGCGGGACGATTTCGCGGTCCACGAGGGTGCCACCTTCAACCTCGCCCACGACCTGATGCAGATGCTCTACTTCCGGCCCCACAACCGCTTCGGGCCGGGCCTCTACCTCGTCGGCGGCGGCACCCATCCGGGCTCGGGGCTTCCCGTGATCTACGAGGGCGCGCGCATCTCCGCCCGCCTCCTCATCGAGGAACTCGCCGGGGCCCGCCTGCCCGCCGGCGAGGCGGGACTGCCGGAAACGGCTCCGCTCGCGGCCGGTGGCGAGGCCACGTGAGCCGCGCAGCCCTCCTCCTCGCAGGCTGCCTCGCCGCCGCGACGCCGGCCCGCGCCGCGACCGTCGAGGTCGAGGTCGACGGGATCGAGGCGGGCTCCGGTTCCGTCTACGTCGCGCTCTGCCAGGGCGGCCTGTCGGAGGCCGCCTGCCGTGACGGGGAGACGGCGCGCGCAACGGGCCCGCGTCAGCGCCTCGTGCTGCGCGACGTCCCGCCGGGCACCTACGCGCTCGCCGCCTTCCAGGACCTGAACGGCAACGGCCGCCTCGACCGGACCCCCCTCGGCCTGCCGCTCGAGCCCTACGGCTTCTCCGGCGAGGCGGGGCGAAACGCGCGCCCGGACTTCGCCCGCGCCGCCTTCTCCCTGCGCGAGCCCGGCCTCGCGCTCCGGGTGCGCCTCATGCGCGCCCTGCCCGCGCGCTGAGACGCCCCATGCCGGCGCCCGAGCCGCGTCCCGAGGGGGGCGCCCCCCTCGTGGAGGTCGCGGGCGCGACGCTCGCCCTCGGCGGACGGCAGATCCTCGACAGCGTCGACCTCGCGCTCCGGGTCGGCGAGACGCTGGCGCTGCTCGGCTCGAACGGCGCCGGCAAATCCTCGCTGATGCGGCTCGTGGCCGGGCGCCTCGCGCCCGATTCGGGGAGGGTGCGCGTCGGCGGCGCAGACCCGTTCCGCCGCGGCGCGGCCCGGCGCGCCATCGGTTGGGTGCCCCAGGAGATCGCGCTCTATCCCCGCCTGACGGTCGCCGAGAATCTCGGCGTCTTCGCCGAACTGATCGGCCTTCCCCGTCGCGCGCGGGCCGCCTCCGTGGCGCGCGCCCTCGACAGGACCGGCACCATCGAGGTGGCACACCGGCTGGTCGGCCAGCTCTCCGGCGGCTACCAGCGCCGGGTCAACATCGCGGCGAGCCTCCTCGGCGAGCCCCGCCTCATCCTCCTCGACGAGCCGACGCAGGGAGTCGATCTCTCCGCCCGCGCCGCGATCCACGCGCTCCTCGGGCGCCTGCGGGCCGAGGGCGCCGGCATCCTCATCGCCACCCATGATTTCGGCGAGGCCGAGCGGCTCGCCGACCGCGTCGCCTTCGTCGGGGGCGGCCGGATCGTGCGGGAGGGTGCGCTCGCCGCGATGCTGGCCCGGATCCGCTCCGGGCCGCCCGAGCAGGAGGTGGCGCTCGACCACACGCCCGATCGAGCTGCCGAGGCGGCGCTGCGGCGCGCAGGCTTCGTCCCGGTGGAGGCGGAGATCGCGGAGGGGGGCTCGGGGCTCGTCTGGCGGGCGGCGGGGCGCACCGTCTCCGGACTCGACGGAGCCGCGCTCCTCGGCAGCCTGAGGGCCCAGGGCGTGCCGGCCGGCGAGGTGCGGGTGCGGGCGCCTGGGCTCGAGGCGCTCTACCGCGAGGCCCTGGAGCCTGCGGCGGCCGGTCCTGCAGCGAGCCTGCCCCGCATCGCGGGGGCCGCCCGATGATCGGCGCGGCCTTCCGCGTCATGACGCTGAGCCTGCTGCGCGACCGCGCCGCGCTCGTCATGGCCTTCGTCCTGCCGACCGTGATCTTCACGATCTTCGCCGCGATCTTCTCCGGCGCCATCGGCGACCGCATCCGCATCCATCTCGGCCTCGCCGACCTCGCCCATACGGCGACGACTGAGCGCTTGGTCGCCGCGCTCGCGGCCGACCCGAGCCTGCGGGTGGAGCGCTTGCCCGCCGCCAGCGTCGGGGAGGCGGTGGCCGCCGTACGCCGGGGCACGGTCGACGTCGCCCTGGTGCTGCGCGGCGACCTGGCCGCACCACCCTCCGGCGGCACCTCGCCCGGGCAGCCCGTGGTGCTGGTCGAGAACCCGTCGAAGGCCCTCGCGACGCCGATCGCCCTCGGCCAGCTCCAGCGCGTCCTGAACGACGCCCTGCCGGACGTCGTGCTCTCCCGGATCGTCGCGGACGTGGAGCGCACGGGCAAGATCGGCGCGGACGAGCGCGCCTTCCTCGATCAGGCCTTCGCCGAGCAGCGCGCGAGGAAGGAGCCGTTCTCCTTCGCCACTCTCGTCGAGCGGCAGAGCACGGCCTCGGGCCGGGCGAACGAGCGCGTCGCCTATTACGCGGGCGCCATCACCGCCGTGTTCCTGCTCTTTGCCGCCATGCAGGGGGCGATGACCCTCGTCGAGGAGCGCCAATCCGGACTCGCCGACCGTCTGACGGCCGCGCCCGGCGGGCTCCCCGTGATCGTGCTCGGCAAGTTCGGCTTCCTGACCCTCCAGGGCCTCGCGCAGGCGGGGCTGATCTTCGCCGCCGCCGTCCTCCTCTACGGCGTCGAGATCGGCCCGCACTGGCCCGAATGGACGCTGACCTCGCTCCTCGTCTCGGCGATGGCGGCGGGCCTCGCCCTCGCCGCCTGCGCGGCCGCCGCGACCCGCCAGCAGGCGCATCTCGCCGCGACCTTCGGCGTCCTCCTCCTCTCGGCGGTCGGCGGCAGCATGGTCCCCCGCTTCCTGATGCCGCCCTGGCTGCAGCAGGCCGGCTGGTTCACCCCGAACGCCTGGGCGATCGAGGCCTACCAGGCCGCCCTCGGCGAGGGCGCCCGCGCAGCCCTGCCGGCCTGGGGCGTGCTGGGCGGGGCGGCGGCGGCGGGGCTCGGGCTCGCACTTCTGCTGGTCGGAAGGCGGTCGATCTCAGAGATTTGAGGCCTGAAGAGGCGAAAGCACCAAAATTTCCTTGATTTCGTGTGCCTGCATCGTCAGTTGGTGAGCTGGGGCGAGGATTTTCGCCATGCTCTTTCGTGTCGAAATCGAGAACTTCTACTCGATCAGGGATCGGCAGGTGATCGATCTGCGGGCGCGCGCTGCGACCGACGACGATGCGAATCGTCTGGCGCCGGTTTGGCGCGGCGCGAGCGAACGGGTTCCCAAGGTCGTGTCCCTGTTCGGTGCGAACGCATCGGGCAAGTCCAACGTGCTGAAGGCCCTCAGCTTCGTGGCTTGGTTCCTCCATCGCAGCTTCTCGGTGCAGCGGGGTCAACCGCTCCCTTTTGAGCGGTTCAATGACTGTGACGCTCGGCATGCGCCGACGCGCATTGCCCTCCAAATCGGAGGCCTTGAAGACATCAATCGGATCGATGATCCGAACGCTCCCTTCTGCGGCTACACCTACGAGGTGATGTTCGGTGGCCGGGAGACCGTGTCGGTCCTACGGGAGGCCTTCTACTATAGGCCTGCGCACGCAGGCCGTCAGATCAGACTCTTTGATCGGCAGGCAAATGGCGCTGTGAAGGCCGATAAGGCTTTCGGACTCGGTGGATATAGGCAGGCTTTGGAAAAAGTTCTGCGGCCGGATGCGAGTGTCATCGCGACGCTCGTGCAGTTCGATCATCCGTACGCAATGGCAGTCGCAGATGTTGCGTCCCGCATCAACGGCAACATTCTTGTTGAGCGGATCGACGACACGGATGCCAACGCCGCCAAGTTCTACTTCGACAATCCCGCTTTCGTGGATGCCTTCAACGCCGAGGTTCAGCGCATCGATCTCGGCATCCGGGCGATGGAGCTGCGATCCGGGCCTTCGGGTCCTGCGGCCGTGTTCCACCATCACGGCCTCACCCTGCCGATGCCGCTGACCTATCAGAGCCACGGGACGCGCCAGTTCCTCAAGCTATACCCGCTTCTCCTCGCCGCACTCGGTCGCGGCGGTATCGCCGTGATGGATGAACTCGATGCGGCCATTCACCCGATGATTCTGCCCGAGATCGTGCGGTGGTTCTACGACCCGCAGCGCAACCCGCACCATGCGCAGCTCTGGATGACCTGCCACAATGCCTCGCTCCTCGAAGATTTGTCCAAGGAAGAGGTTCTCTTCTGCGACAAGGATGAGAGGGGCCGCACGGAGATATACGGCCTTGCCGACGTCGCCGGACTCGGCCGCCGAGACAACTTCTACAAAAAGTATCTCGGTGGCCTGTTCGGCGCAGTCCCGCAGATCGGATGAGCCGTCCCTGCTCGATCCTGCAGAGACGTCGCGTCTTCCTCGGCTGCGAGGGAGAAAGCGAGCAGAGCTACGGAGCCCTCCTCGCCCGCATGGTCGAGATCCGGCACCGGCGGATCTTCATCGACGCCGTGGTGCTCCAGCCAGGTGGTGGGGATCCACTCGCCATCGTCGAACGTGCCATACGCGTGATGCTTCGGCGGGCGCAGCGCAACGGGATGTACGCGATCCGTGCGATCATGCTTGACACCGACAAGCTCGGCCTCGCGCCCGAACGGGACGCCCGCATCGACCCGCTTGCCCGCCGATATGACCTGCATCTGATCTGGCAGGAGCCCTGCCACGAGGGCCTTTTGTTGAGGCATTTCGACGGATGCGCGGATCTGCGCCCATCGAGCACCGAGCGCGCACTTCACGAACTTGCGCGCCGCTGGCCGGATTACCGGAAGGGAATCCCGGCCGTTCGCCTCGCTGAACGGTTCGACGAGGCAGCTGTCCTGCGTGCGGCGCTGGGAAACGAAGCGCTGACCTGTTTCCTTGCTGAAATCGGATTTGCTGAAGACGGAAGCGGACGGCGAAGGCCATTTTCGAGATGAAAGTTCAAACAAGGTCCAGCGCCGCGACGGGTTAGCGCGTTGACCAAGCCTCCAATCGGCCTAGCTTTTCCATAGGGCTGGATCCAAGCCCCGGGGAGCATAGAGAAAAGATGAAGTCCGGTTCCTCGGTCGCCGTCATCGGCTCGGGTCTCGGCGGGCTCGCCGCCGCCTGCGTGAGCGCCGCCCGCGGCCACCGCGTCACCCTCTACGACAAGAACGACTGGCTCGGCGGCAAGGCCGCGGTGCTGCACGAGGGCGGGTTCCGCTTCGACATGGGGCCGACCATCCTCACCGTGCCCCGCGTGCTGGAGCGCATCTTCGCCGAGGCCGGCCGCAACCTGCACGACTATCTCGACCTGCGCCGCCTCGACCCGCAATGGCGCTGCTTCTTCGACGACGGCACCCGCATCGACCTGATGCAGGACGTCGAGCGGATGGCCGCCGACATGGACCGCTTCGTGCCGGGCGCCGGCGCCGGCGAGGGCTACAAGCGCTTCATCGGCATCTCGGAGCACCTGCACGACGTCTCGAACCGGTTCTTCTTCTGGAAGCCGGTGGAGGACCTGTTCGACACGATCAACCTCCGGGCGAACCTCAACCCGGGCACGCTGCGCGACGTTCTGAGCCTTCGCATGCACGCCTCGGTCGCGAGCACCATCCGCGGCAAGGTGAAGGACGCGCGCCTCGCCCAGATGCTCGACCATTTCGTGCAATATGTCGGCTCCTCGCCCTACGGTGCGCCGGCCGTCCTCTGCGCCATCGCCCACATGCAGACGGCCGAAGGCGTCTGGTACCCGATGGGCGGCACCCGCGCGGTGGCCGAGGCGCTGGCCAAGCTCGCGGGCGAGCTCGGCGCGACGCTGAAGCCCGCCACCGAGGTGACGGGGCTCGCCGTCGAGAACGGGGCCGTCACGGGCCTCCGCACCGAGGAGGGCCACGCCCCCTTCGACGCCGTGATCTCGAACATGGATTCGGTGCGCACCTACCGGGAACTCGTCGGCGGCGAGGTCGGCCGATCCTACGAGAAGAAGGGCTTCGAGCCCGCCTGCTCGGGCGTGGTGCTCTATCTCGGCCTGAACAAGCGCTACGAGCACCTGAACCACCACGATTTCGTCTTCTCCCGCGACCCCGAGGAGGAGTTCGACTTCATCTACAACAAGGGCGAGCCCGCCCCCGACCCGACCGCCTACCTCGCGGCCCCCTCCTCAACCGATCCCTCGGTGGCGCCCGACGGCGGCGAGGCGCTCTACGTCCTCGTGCACACGCCCTACCTGCGGCCGCACCACGACTGGTCGAAGATGTTCCCGGCCTACCGCCGCACCATCCTCGACAAGCTCAAACGCACCGCGCACATGCCGGACCTGGACGAGCGGATCGTGGTCGAGCGCCACCTCACGCCCCAGGACATCCACGAGCGCTACAAGGTCCTGAACGGCGCGATCTACGGGCTCGCCAGCCACGGCCGGGTGATGGGCGCCTTCAAGCCCGGCAACCGCTCGCGGCAGGTGCGCGGCCTCTATCTCGCCGGCGGCGCGGCCCATCCGGGGCCGGGCATGCCCATGGTGATGATGTCGGGCTGGATCGCCGCCGACGCGCACGACGCGGATGCCCGCGGCGAGGTCCGGAAATCCGCCTGAGCCGTCCGTGAACCCGCCCGCCCCCGGCCGGTTGACCCGGAGGGCGGCGGAAAGCCCCGAGGCGAGAGCGTGCCCGACGCGTCGAACGAGTCCTGGAAGCCCGCGCGCCGCGGCGTCCCCGAGCCGGGGCCGGTCTCACCGCTCCTGTGGCGGTTCATGGTCGCCTATTTCGACAGGTTCCTGCGCCGTCACCTCAACGCCGTCCGCCTCGCCCGCTGGGGACGGCCGGACGGGGCGGCGCATCCCGGCCCGATCGTCGTCTACTGCAACCATCCCGCTTGGTGGGACGCGGTCACCCTGATCCTGCTGGGCGCCCGCCTCTTCCCGGGGCGCATCCACCACGCCCCGTTCGATGCGGATGCGCTGGAGCGCTATGCCGTCTTCCGCCGCATGGGCGCCTTCGGCGTCGATCTCGACTCGCGCCGCGGCGCCGCGCAATTCCTCAGTGCATCCCGGGCCATCCTCGGCCGGCCCGGGCGGATGCTGTGGATCACGGCGCAGGGGCGCTTCGCCGATGTCCGAGCCCGGCCGCTCGGCCTCCGTCCCGGCGTGGCGCGCCTGCCCGAGATCGCGCCCGACGCCCTCGTCCTGCCGCTCGCCCTCGAATACGCCTTCTGGGAGGAGCGGGGGGCCGAGGCCTTCGCGGCCTTCGGGACGCCGATCCCGGCCGCCGACCTCCTCGCCCTGCCCCGGCCCGCGCGCCTCGCCCGGCTCGAGGCCGATCTCGGCGCGACCCTCGACCGCCTGAGCGCCGACGTGATCGCCCGCGAGCCCGGGCGCTTCGTCGGCCTCGTCTCCGGTGCCAAGGGCGTCGGCGGCGTCTACGATTCCTGGCGCCGCCTCAGGGCGCTGATGGCCGGGCGCCGCTTCGACGCGGCCCACCGGGCGGCCGGCGAGGCGAAACGCCCATGATGCTCGCGCTCGCTTTGGTCGCCCTCGCCCTCGCGCTGCTCCCGGCAGCCCTCGCGGCGGCGAACCTCACCCTCCTGCGCACGCCGGATCCCGAGGCGGGAACTGGTCTCGTCTCGATCCTGATCCCCGCCCGCAACGAGGAGGGCAATATCGAGCAGACCGTGCGGGCGGCGCTCGCGAGCACGGAGGTGCCCGTCGAGGTTCTCGTCGGCGACGACCACTCGACCGACGGCACCGCCGCGCTGGTGCAGGCCATCGCGGCGGGCGATCCGCGCCTGCGCCTCCTGCCCGTTCCCGCCCTGCCCGAGGGCTGGACCGGCAAGAACCACGCCTGCGCGCACCTCGCCGAACGGGCCCGGGGCGAGCACCTCCTCTTCATCGACGCCGACGTGCGCCTGGAGCCCGACGCCGCGGCGGCGCTCGCCGCGCAGGCGCGGGCCACGGGCTCGGCGCTCGTCAGCGGCGTGCCGCGCCAGCGCATGGAGAGCCTCGGCGAGCGGCTGACCGTGCCCATGATCAACTTCCTGCTCGTCGGCTACCTCCCGGTGGCGATGATGCGCGCCTCGCTCCGCCCCGCCCTCGGCGCGGCCTGCGGCCAGCTCGTCCTCGTCGCGCGCGCGGCCTACCTGTCGGCGGGCGGGCACGGCGCCATCCGCTGGAGCCTGCACGACGGCGTGACGCTGCCCCGCCTGCTCCGGCGGGCCGGCCACCGCACCGATATCGTAGCCGGCCACGCGCTCGCCACCTGCCGGATGTACCGGGGCTTCGCGGAGGCCTGGGCCGGCTTCTCGAAGAACGCGCACGAGGGCATGGCGACGCCCCGCGCCCTGCCCGTCTGGACCCTGCTCCTGTTCGGCGGGCAGGTGCTGCCCTGGCTCCTCGTTCTGGCGGGCCTCGTCGGCCTCGTGCCCGGCACGGTGCTCGCCGTCGCCCTCGCCGCCCTCGTCGTGTCCCTCGCCACCCGCGCGGCGATCACGCTGATCGCCCACGAGCCCATGGCGACGATCCCGCTGCACCCGGCCGCCGTGCTGGTCGCGCTCGCCATCCAGTGGAACGTGCTCCTGCGGCGGGAGCGCGCCGGGGCGGCATCTTGGAAGGGGCGCCGCTACACGATCGGGGGCGCGCCGTGAGCCTTCGGCGCCGGCCTCCCGCGCCGGGGCGGTCCCTGCCCCGACCTTGATCCCGTGCCCGCCCGCGATAGCTCAGGCTCCGCTGCCGCACGCCCGAAGGACCGCGCCATGCCGATCGACCGCCGCACCGTCCTGGGGGCCGCGCCCCTGCTCCTCGCCGGCTCCGGCGCGGGCGCCGCCCCCGCGGCCGCCCCCGCCCAGGAGGCCGGCACGATCCCCGGCGTCTATCGCTACCGGCTCGGCGAGGCCACGGTGACGGCGCTCCACGAGGGCACGCTCGCGCGCCCGCTCGATGCGACCTTCATCCCCAACGCGCCGGTCGAGGCGGTGCGGGCCGCGATGGCGCGGGCCTTCATGCCGCCGGACCGGCTCGACATCACCTTCACGACGCTCCTGATCGAGGCCGGGGGCCACCGCATCCTCGTCGACACCGGATTTGCCGATAACGGGCCGCCCGGGACGGGGGGCACGCTGCGGGGCCTCGCGGCGGCGGGGATCGACCGGGCCTCGATCGACACCGTGGTGATGAGCCACTTCCACCTCGACCACGTGCTCGGCCTGCGCCTCAAGGACGGCAGCCTCACCTACCCCAACGCCGAGGTGCTGGTGCCCACGCCCGAATGGGCCTTCTGGGTGGACGAGGGCATGGCCGCCCGCGCGCCCGAGCGCCTGCGCCCGAACGTCCAGGCGGTGACCCGGATCTTCGGCCCCGGCGGCCCGCGGGTGACGCAGTACGCGTGGGACAAGGAGATCCGCCCCGGCCTCACCGCCCTGCCCGCGCCGGGCCACACGCCGGGCCACACGGTCTTCCTGCTCGAATCCGGCCCCGGCCGCCTGATGCTGATGTCGGACGTGACGAACCACCCGGCGCTGTTCGTGCGCCATCCCGACTGGTCGGCGGTGTTCGACATGGATGCCGATCAGGCCCGCGCCACCCGGCATCGCCTGCTCGACCGCGCGGCCGCGGACCGGGTGCAGGTCGCCTTCTACCACGCGCCCTTCCCGGCCACGGGACACGTCGCGAGGAGCGGCGAGGGCTACGAGCTCGTGCCCGTGCAATGGGGCGCGCCGACCTGAGGCGCTCAGCCCGCGGCCGGCCCGGTCTCCCCGAGGATCCAGGCCAGCGTCCCGGGATCGGCCTCCGCCACCTCGAGATGCAGGACGATCGGCGTCTCGTAGGGATGGCGCGCCTTCAGGGCCTCGGCCAACGCGTCCCGGAGGCCGCTGCGGGTCTTCAGGATGGCGACGGCCTCCTCGCCCCGCTCCACCGCGCCCTTCCAGGCGTAGACCGACCGCATCCCCGGGATCACGTTCACGCAGGCGGCGAGGCGGGCGCGCACCAGCTCCTCGCCGACCCGGAGCGCCGTCTCGGCATCGGGGAAGGTGGAGTAGACGAGGTGCGCACGCTCCATGCTATGGCTCTCCCGCATTGGTGCCGCGATGAGGCGCGCGCCGGGCTCCTGCGTCAACCGGGCGAATGGTGATCGGCATGTCGCGGCGTTTCCACCGCATCGCCTTCGTCGCGAGCCCCACGCCCGATGCGCGGGCCGCCGCCGCGGCCCTGATGCGGCGCTACGACCACGTGACGCCGGAGGATGCCGACGTCGTGGTGGCGCTCGGCGGCGACGGCCTGACCCTGCAGGTGCTGCACCGCTTCATGGATTCGGCCAAGCCGATCTACGGCATGAACCGGGGCACGGTCGGCTTCCTGATGAACGAGTTCCGGGAGGACGGCCTCCTGGAGCGGCTGGAGCGGGCCGAGCGCAGCGTGATCCATCCGCTCCTGATGGAGACGCGGGACACCGAGGGGCGCAGCCACCAGGCGCGGGCGATCAACGAGGTCTCGATGCTGCGCCAGACGCACCAGACGGCCAAGCTGAAGATCGCCGTGGACGGCCAGGTGCGCCTGCCGGAGCTGATCGCCGACGGGGTGCTGGTGGCGACGCCGGCCGGCTCGACCGCCTACAACCTCTCGGTCGGCGGGCCGATCCTGCCCCTCGACGCCCAGCTCCTGGCGCTGACGCCGATCTCCGCCTTCCGCCCCCGGCGCTGGAGCGGGGCGCTCCTGCCGAACTACGCCCGCATCCGCGTCGAGGTGCTGGATGCCGAGCACCGCCCCGTCGCGGCGGTGGCCGACCACACCGAGTTCCGCCGGGTCTGCACGGTGGAGACTTGGCTCGACCAGGCCACCGACCTCGTCCTCCTGCACGATCCCGGCCACAGCCTCGACGAGCGCATCCTGCGCGAGCAGTTCGGCTGAGGGCCTCCCTCAGGCCGCGAGCTTCATCCGCGCGCGGTCCTCGCGGTAGCTCGCGATGAGGGCGGCGGGGATCGTCTCCAGCACGGCCTCCGCCGCGGCCTCGGCCGTCTCGCGGTCGCGGGCCTCCGCCGTGCGGGCCTGCTCCTCGCGGAAGCTCGACAGGATGGCGTCGGGCAGGGCGTCGAGGATGGCGCTGACCGCCTCGGGCAGCGCGGCCGCCGAAGCCGCCTCGGCTGGAATGAGGTCGTCCCCGGACGCGGCCGCGACGGGCTCCGCCCCGAGGGCCGCGCGGATCTCGATCGTGTCGGCCGTCACGCGGGCCGGCTCGGGCAGCGGGGCGATGGCGGCGGGGTCCACCGCCTCGGCGTGCGTCGCCCTGGTTTCCGACACACTGGCTTCCGACACCCTGGCTTCCGATACCCTGGCTTCCGATACCCTGGCTTGGGCCTCCTGCCATTCCGCCTCGACGCGGGCGGCTTCCAGGCGGGCCGCCTCGCGGGCCTCGGCCTGCTCGGCGATGGCGCGGGCGACCGCGCGGGCCTCGTCGCGGGCGGCCTCGGCCTCGTAGCGGGCGAGCAGCGCCGTGACGGCCTGCATCTCGGAGAACGGCATGTCCTCGCAGGCGGTCAGCGCCCGCTCGATCATGCGGCGGGACAGGCCGGCCCCGCTCAGGGAGGTCGCCCCCGTCTCCGCCTCGCGCCACGCCGAGAGGGCGGCGGAGAAGGCGGGCAGCAGGGCCTCCGGCAGCCCGGCCCGGAGATGGAGGCCGCCATAGCCCCGGGCGCTGCGCACGAGGCCCGCCACGCGGGCCCGGTCGAGCCCGGCGAGGTCGGCGAGCGCGGTCTCCGCGAAGGCCATCTGCCCGGACAGGACGGCGCGCAGGACGAGACCGGCATTGAGCTGGCCGCTGGCGCGCAGGTGCTGGACGACGCGGGCGAGGGCCGCCGCGCCCGCGCCGGCGCAGAGGTCGAGCAGCGCGCGCTCGCGGGCCTCCCGGGTCATCCGCTCGCCCCGCTCCGGCGAGAGCCAGCCGCAGGCCGTGACGAAGCCGGACAGCGTCTCGGCGAGCCGCCCCGCCACCGCGTGGCGGACCTCGAGCGGCAGGTCGGCCCGGGCGAGCAGCGCCTCCCGGAGGGTGGCGTCGTCGCCGTGGCGGGCGACCATGCGCAGCAGCCGGCCGGTGGTGATCCGGGCGGTGGGGTTGGCGGCGAGCCGGGCGAGCGTCTCCGGGCCGCCGATCTCGGCCAGCGCCCCCGCCACCGCGTGGGTGAGGTGGTGGCGGCCGGCGATGACGCAGCGGACCGCCTCGCAGCCCATGGCGGCGGCGTCGACGAGGTCGGCGTCGGTGAGGATGGGCGAGCGGGCGAGGACGAGGGAGGCGATCTCGGGCTGGTCGGCGGCGAGCGTCACCACGAGGGGGCGCGGCGCCCGTGCCGAGGCGGCGCAGGCCTCGGCCAGCGCCCGGCGGACCAGGGGGGAGGCGTCGTCGAGGAGGGCCAGGATCGCGGTCTTGGCCTCCCAGGCCGCGTCGGGGCCGAGATTGCCGTAGAGGTAGGCCCGGGCCAGCGCCGAGGCGGCCTCGGCCCGGCGGCCGGCGGAATCGTGCTGCGTCCAGGCCAGGAACTGGCGGATCATCATGGGCCGCTCCGGATCATGAACAGGGAGAGGTCGAGGGGGGCTTTCGCCCGCGGCTTGGCGGCGGCTTGGGCAGCGGCTTGGGCAGCGGCCGGGCCGGAGAATTCGGCCGGCCGGCGCGGCGGCAGCGGCACGGTGATCGCGCCGGGAATCGCCCCCGGGATCGTGCCCGTGATCGCGATCTCGGCGGGTGCCGATGCGATCACCTCTCGGGACCCGCCCGCGTTGTTCGCGATCATCGCGTCGGCGCCCGCATCGGAGCGCGGGAAGTAGGTCGGGGCCTTGCGCTCCGGGCCTCCCCCCGCCCGCTCCTGCCAGAGCCGGGCGACGCCCTCCGAGATCGCGCCCTGGCGCCGGTCGGTCTGGAACAGGCTGCGCAGGCCCCCGCCGTCGAGGGAGGCGTAGGCGGTGGCCCCCTGCGGCAGGGCGGTGAGGTCGCTGGCGGCCGGCGCCTTCGCGGCGGCCTGCGCCGCGTTGCCCTGGGCGGCGGCAGGCCCCGAGGCGAGCACGGCGTAGAGCTCGGAGGCGCTGCGCGCCCGGCCGGTCCGGTCGTAGAACAGGCCCCGGTTGGCGGCGGCCGCCTCCGGCAGGTCGAGGGCGGCGGCCCGCGCCGGGAAGGTCTGGGCGTTGCCGATCAGCGTCGCCGCGCCCCGGGCGCCGAGGACGTGGGCGGCGTAGAGGTCGCCCGAGGTCGGCTCGCGGCCGAGCGCGCTGCCGAGCGCCTCGCGGTTCTTCTGCGTCAGCGCGCCGGCGAGCGTGGCGGCGACCTTCGGGTCGCGCCGCAGGTCGAGGATGGCTTGGCGCGCCTGCCCGTCGGCCACCGTGTAGGTGCCGTCGGACTTGGCCGTGATGGCGTCGGCATAGGTCCCGAGGCCGAGGCCGGGCCCCGCATTCTTCATCACCCCGAGCCAGGTCTGCTCGATGAACTGGAACAGCCCGGTCGCCGTCGAGGTGCCGGCCTTGGCCGAGGGGTCGAGGGCGGATTCCCGCTGGGCCGTGGCGAGCAGGTAGTCGAAGCCGACGCCGGTGCTCTGCGCTCCGTCGCGGATCGCCGCCACGACCTCCGCGGACCCGGCGCCCCGCGCCGTCGTCGCGGGCGCCGGGGCGGTCTCGCGGGTGCTGGCCGGGGGGGTGGTGAACAGGAACATGAGGACCCGATCGGGGCGCGCCGGAAGTCTGGCGGGCGCGGCGCGAAGGAGCCGGAACGCGCTCCCCTAGGAGCCTGATCCTGTTGCCGTCATGGTAAAGGAAGATTGAATGCGGCGCACGGAGACAGGTCCCGGTTCGGTCGCACCTCTCCCGTTCGGGAGAGGTCGAGTCGGCGCCAGCCGACCGGGTGAGGGGTTCAGGGTTGTCCGGGGAAGCCGCACCCCTCACCCCGGCTCTCTCCCGAAGGCGATATTATACCTCGCGTACCCAATCGGCTGATGGAGTGCTAGCATGAGCGCTCGAATCAGTCAGGGGCCGCGCAGTTTTGGCGGGGGCTCCCTGTGCGGGAGCCGGATTGTGCAACTCGTCTACCTTGATGAGGCAGGTTTATCGCGGAAGAAAGATGAGCCTTACCTCATCGTCGCGGGCGTTATTGTGAACGCAGACAATAAGTGGCGCGAAATCGAGAGCTACTTTGTTGAACTTACAAAGAAGTATTTTCCTGAATTTGAGTCCACTTATGGTGTGCCATTTGTATTTCATGCGATGGATATATGGCACGGGAGCGGCAAGTTTCCGCGCGATAAGTGGACCCGCGCTCAGAGGATGAAACTATTATTAGAACTTTCTAAAGTTCCGTCTAAGTTTAATCTTCCTGTCGTGGCAGGATATGTACGAAAAGATGACATCATTGCTGGCATGCGTGCGCGAATTCCACTCGCCACAGACGAATATATTGCAAAGTGGACATACGCTGAAGCTTTTATTGAGGCAGCAAGACGTATAGAGTATTGGATGAAAAATAATGCGCCAGATGAGGTTGCGATGTTAATCGCTGAAGATACAGATCGCGTGAAAGAGCTGGTTGGCGCAATTCATGCAAGCTACACAGACCGCACCATTCCCATAAATCCTAGAAGCTTTCAATCTAACTACATCGTCGATGCTGTGCATTTTACGAAAAAAAACAATTCTATAATATTGCAGATAGCAGACCACATGGCATTTATACTAAAACGCCGTCTAACTTCCTGTTCCTTTATTGAGCCCATGTTCAAAGAAATAATTCCGCAATTGTCACTCCGCGGCGTCAATGGTAATGGCCTGACGATTAGGCTTCCGCAAAGTCATACGAATATCGTCACTGCTCCTTCTTCGTCGGACGCCGAGCAGGAACTATCCTCTCAAAAGCCCTCTCAAAGGCCGTCGCAGTCTCGTCGGCGCCAATCTCCCGAGCGGCTTCCTTGAACCGCTCGGCTTGTGTCTTTTCGGGCTTCTTACCGGGAGCTTTTCGGTTTTCGGCCATACCGCTTAGGCCCCTCTAGCAATCGTTCGATAGGTCAGGCGTTTGCCGACGATGCCTTTGGCGAGATTAGTGGTCCGCTCAATGTCACTCACGCCCAAGGCAACGCGGCGATTGTAGCGGAAGTCGAACTCCGCAAGATAGCGGTGAAGGTGCTTCTTATCGCAATGCTGATAGATGCCTTTCATGTCGCGCTTGAAGACGGAGAAAGCACCCTCAATGGTGTTGGTGTGGATGCTCGGATCAGTGAGGCTGACGTACTCGCCCTGACCGTGGCGGGTGAAGCCGTGACCGTCCTCAAAGTGCGCTGATAGCTTGCCGTACTTGCGCGGCCTCGTCGGTCATCACGCGGGCTTCCTTGGCGATGTTCTCGCGCAGGATCGGCACCAGAGTCTTGGCGCTCAGGTCATCCACCACCATAGACCGCTTCTGGCCAGTGCTGCGGTCAACGAGGCTGAGTACCTTGTCCTTGTGAGCGTAGCCCCGGCCCTTCTTCTCGCCGTGCGGCTTCTTCTCGCGATCGTTGCCGATGAAGGTCTCGTCCACTTCCACGATGCCGCCACCACCGCCGAAGGGGGCAAGCGCGCCGTCGCGCACGGCTTCGCGGATGCGGTGAGACATGAACCAAGCAGTCTTGAGGGTAACGCCAAGGGTCCGGTGAAGCTGGTTAGAGGACACGCCTTTTTTGCTGGAGGACATCAGGAACATGGCCTGCAGCCACAGGTGCATCGGCACATGGCTAGCCTCAAACACGGTGCCGACCTTCACGGTAAAGGGCTTGCGGCACTGGTAGCACTTGTAGGTGCCGAGGCGAGTGGACTTGCCGCCCATCTTGCCGATGCGCTCAAAACCGCCGCAGTGAGGGCAGATCGGGCCCTCGGGCCATACACGAGCCTCGACCCACTTGAAGGCCGCCGCCTCATCGTGGAAATGCTTGTCGCTGAGAACGGACTTGGCCATAGCGCAACCCTTTGATGCGCCTACCATATCACGTCAGACGGGTACGGCAAGTATAATATCGCCCTCCCGAACGGGAGAGGGGGCGCCGCGCGCCGTGCCGGGGTCCCCTACCCCCCGCCCTTCGGCCGGCGCATCTCGAAGCGGGTCTCGGGTGTCGCGGTGAAATAGTCGAAGTAGCCGGCCCGCATGATCGGGCGCATGGCGCCGGTGTCGACGCGGCCCTCCGCCACGAAGCGGTCGTCGATGTAGATCGAGACGACCTGCCCGATCACCAGGAAGTTCGCGGGCTCGCCCCCGTCGAGCGGCACCAGCGGCACGGTCTGCAGCCAGCGGCACTCGATCGCCGCGGGTGCTGCCGCCACCCGCGGCGGGCGCACCTTGCGCGACGGGGCGGTGGCGAGCCCGGCGAAGGCGAACTCGCTCTCGCCGCGGGGGAGCGGCGCCGAGGTGGCGTTGACCGCCTCGCGCAGGTCGAAGCTCGCGAGGTTGCAGACGAACTCGCCCCCCTCCTCCGCGAAGGTCATGGCGTCCTTCCGGCCCGACGAGGAGAAGGCCACCATGTCGTCGGCCACCGCGTTGAAGAACGAGTAGGGCGCGAGGTTGAGCGCGCCCTCGCGGCTCATGGCGCTGATCCAGCCGATCGGCCGCGGCGCCACGAGCGCCTTCAGCGGGTTGTGCGGCAGGGTGCGGGTCTCGGAATCGTAATGCATGGGCTCGCCGCGTCGCGGGATCGTCCGACGCTCAGATAGGCCGCCGCGCGCCCGCCGTCAGCCCGAGGCGGCGCGGATCTCGGCCTCGCCGAAGATCCGCACCGCGTTGCGGCCCGCGGCCTTGGCCGCGTAGAGAGCGGCGTCGGCCTCGGCGAACAGCTCCGCGCCGGGCGCCCGGTCCCGCCCCGGATCGAGGATCCGCGCCCCGATCGAGGCGCTGACCGCGAGGGCCGTCCCGTTCCAGGGGACGGGCCGGCACAGGGCGGCGGAGGCGCGGGCGAGCATCCGCAGGATCCGGCGCCGGCCGAGCGGCGCGCGCAGCAGCACGGCGAACTCGTCCCCGCCGATCCGCGCGACGAGCGCGGCGTCGGCGAAGGCGTGGCGCAGCCGCTCCGAAGCGGCGCGCAGGCAGGCATCCCCGGCCGCGTGGCCGAGCCCGTCGTTGATCGCCTTGAAGCGGTCGAGGTCGATCAGGACGAGGCCGGCGACGCCGCGATCCGGGCCCGCGGCCGCCGCCCGGCAGCGCGCGTCGAACGCCGCGCGGTTGGCGAGCCCGGTCAGGTGGTCGCGCTCGGCCAGGTGCCGCAGCCGCTCCAGCGCCTCCCGCTCGGCGGTGACGTCCTGCTTGTAGCCGTAGAGGCGCTCGGGGCGGCCCTCGGCGTCGCGGGCGAGCTCGGCCCCGATCCGGATCCAGCGCTCCTCGCCCCGCCGCGGGCGGATCAGGGCGTCGAGCACGAAGCCCCGCCCCGTCCGGATCGCCTCGGCGCGCAGGCGCTCCATCGCGCCCCGCGAGGCCTCCTCGTAGAGCCCGACGATCTCGGACCGCCGCAGGGGCGCGCCCGCCCCCAGGCCGAACAGGTCGTAGACGCCCTCCGTCCAGGTCAGCCGCTCGGTGGCGAGGTCGCATTCCCAGGCGCCGAGCCGGGCGAGCCGCGCGGCCTCGGCGTGCAGCCGCGCCCGGAGCGGGTCCGGGCTGAGCGCCACGGCGGAGACCGGATCCTGCCCCATCCCGTGATCCCATCCTGGCGGCCGGCGGGCCGGTTGTGTGGTGGGGGAGGCTACGCGCGCCCCGTTAAGCGCCGGTTGCCGGAGAGGAAGACGGCCCTAGCCGCCCGCCCGCGACAGGTTGAGCGCCACGGCCGCGCGGATCAGGGCCGTGAAGGCCGCCTCGTCGAGCCCATCCGCCTCGCGGATGTCGATGGCCCGCCGGGTGCCGCCGTCCAGGCCGGCATTGAACAGGCCCGACGGGTCGGGGAGCGCGGCGCCCTTCGCGAAGGTGAGCTTCAGGGAGGTCTTGTAGGTCTCGCCGGTGCAGAGGAGCCCGGCCCGCTCCCAGACGGGCACCCCCAGCATGGCGTTCGAGGGCTTTCGCCACTTCACGGCCTCGGCGATCGCGGGGTCGGCCTGCCGGATCCAGTGCCGGATCCGGGCGAGCCGCGGGCCCCGCCAATCGCCGAGGGCGGCGATCCGCGCGTTGATCAATGAGGCGGGATCGTCCGCCCCGAGCCCGGTCCGAGCCTCGTTCATCCGGCTCCCCCGCTCGGTTCACGCTCCGTCGCGCCGGGTTCGGCCGCCCCTCAGAGCCGCGTGACGATCTCGGCGAGGTCCGGCCGGGGCCGCTCGGCCGGGCGCTCGGCCGAGCGGCCGACATGCACGAAGCCGGCGAGGCGCTCGCGCGGGTCGAGGCCGAGCGCGTCGAGCACCCGTCGGTCGTAGGCGTACCACTCGGTGAGCCAGGCGGTGGCGAAGCCCGAGGCGTTGGCCGCGAGGCAGAGATTCAGGGTGGCCGCTCCCGCCGAGAGCACCTGCTCCCATTCCGGGATCTTGGCGTGGGGGCCGGCGCGGGAGACCACGGCGACGACGAGGGGGGCCTGGGCGAGGCGCCCGCGCTCCAGCGCGAGGCGGTCGGCCTCCGCCTCCGGGTGGTCGGCCCGGTAGGCCGCCTCGATCACCGCGCCGATCCGCGCGCGCGCCTCCCCCTCGATGACGATGAAGCGCCAGGGTGCGAGCTTGCCGTGGTCGGGCACCCGCGAGGCGATCCGCAGGATCGCGTCGAGGCTCCCCGCGTCCGGCCCCGGCCCTTCGAGGCGGATCGGCGGGACGGAGCGGCGGGCGCCGAGGAAGGCCAAGGTTGCGGGCGAGGTTTCGGGCAAGGTTTCGGGCAAGGTTTCGGGCATGGGCATTCATCACGGGCGTGAAGGGGGGCGGCCAGGGGCATCGACGGCCGCGCCGGCGGCGTGCGAGAGTCCGGGCTGGCCATCACGCCGCCACGGTCGGCGTTCAAGGCAGCCCTAACTGGCCTTCGCGCGGCCGTTTGGCAATCGGCGCGGACGGCGTGCCCGGGCCGGCCCGGGATGTGGGAGTGGGTGGAATGGTGCGTCGGACGGTCTGGCTCGCGGTCGCGGCGGCGCTCCTGCCGGTCCCTGCGCAGGCGCAGAGCCCGTTCGGCCCCGGCCTCGGCCCGAACCTGCCCTCCCCCTCGATCACCGAGCCCGGCCTGCCGAGCCCGTCGATCGGCGGCGAGGAGGCGGCGCTGGCGCTCTCGGCGGTGCTCGGGGGCGGCGAGCGCAAGCTCGCCTCCGGTCTCGCCTGGCGGGTCTACGAGGACCGCAGCGACGGCGTGAAGCCGGCCATCGTCGCCCGCTCGAGCGAGGCCGAGCCGAGCCTGCGCCTCCCGGCGGGCGCCTACGTCGTCACCGTCACCTACGGCTTCGCCAGCGCCTCGAAGAAGGTGGTGATGTCCGGCCAGCCGCAATCCGAGCGGCTCAGGGTGAATGCGGGCGCGCTCAAGCTCTCCGGCGCCATCGGCGACACCCGGATCCCGCCGGGGCAGATCGCCTTCTCGGTCTTCGTGCCGATCGGGACGAACTCGGAGGGGCGCCTCGTGCGCAGCGGCGTCAAGGCGGGCGAGCTGCTGCGCCTGCCCGAGGGCACCTACCACGTGGTCTCGACCTACGGCGAATCGAACGCGATCCAGCGGGCCGACCTCAAGGTCGAGAACGGCCGCGTCACCGACGCGACCCTCAACCACCGGGCCGCCACCGTGACCCTGAAGCTCGTGGCGAGCGCGGGCGCCGAGGCCTTCGCCGGCACCGCCTTCAGCGTGCTGACGCCGGGCGGCGACACGATCCGCGAGGCGATCGGCGCCTTCCCGCAGGTCACGCTCGCCGAGGGCGACTACGTGCTGATCGCCCGCCACGACGGGCAGGTCTACACCCGCGAGTTCAAGGTCGAGAGCGGGATGGACCGGGACGTCGAGGTTCTGGCCAAATCCTGAGGCGCGGCGCGCCGGGCCGGGCGAAGAGCCGGGCGCCCGCGACGCAGGCGGCGACCGCGGCGGCCGCGACCAGCATCCGCCCCTCGACCGCCTCGCCGAGGAGGAGGGCCGCGAGGCCGAGCCCGAGGAAGGGCTGCAGCAATTGCAGCTGGCTCACCGCCGCGATGCCGCCCCGCGCCAGCGCCCGGTACCAGAACACGAAGCCGATCAGCATGCTGAACAGCGCCACGTAGGCGAGCGCCGCCCAGGCCGGCGCCCCGACCGCGCCGGGATCGGCGGGCCGCCAGAGCAGCGCCAGCGGCAGGGTGAGGGGCAGCGACAGGAGCGCGGCCCAGGCGATGACCTGCCAGCCGCCGAGCCGCCGGGCCAGCACCCCGCCCTCCGCGTAGCCGAGGCCGCAGACGAGGATCGCGGCGAGCATCAGCCCGTCCCCGGCAAGGGAGGGCGCCGCACCCCCCTTCGCCGCGAAGGCGACCGTGGCCGCGCTGCCGAGACCGGAGAACAGCCAGAAGAGCGGCACCGGCCGCTCCCCCGCCCGCCACGCGCCGAACAGGGCGGTGGCGAGCGGCAGCAGCCCGACGAAGATCGCCGCATGCGCGGCCGTGACATGGGCCAGCGCCAGCGCGGTGAGCAGGGGAAAGCCGATCACCACCCCGAGGGCGACGAGGGCGAGGCCGGCGAGGTCAGTGCGGCCGGGCCGGCTCTGCCGGAGCAGGAGGAGCGCCGCCGCGGCCAGGATGCCGGCGATCGCCGCGCGGGCGGCCGTGAGGAACAGAGGATCGAGATCGGCGATGGCGAGCCGGGTCGCGGGCAGCGAGCCGCTGAAGATCGCGACGCCGATCAGCCCGTCCGCGAGGGCGCGGGGCGAGCCCGTTCGAGGGGTGGTGGCCTTCTGGGACATCGGGGCGGGCATCTTTCTTGGGGCCTGGCGAGAGGGGCCGGGGGCAGGATCGGGCAGGATGCGCGGGCCCCCTCTCCCGTTCGGGAGAGGGACGGGGTGAGGGGTGCGCCCTCTCCGGAGGGGCTCAGGCGCCGACGAGGATCAGGATCAGGGCGAGGCCGAGCGCGCCCGCCACGAGTGCGAGGTCGTTGAGCCTCCCCGCGAGGCCCCGCCTCTCCGGGTCCCGCCTCCGCGGCGCGTCGCAGCATCTCTCCGCCATCGCGGCCTCCGTCCGTCATTCGGGCAGGATGCGTCGGCACGGGCTTCCGCGACAGGGACGGTAGCAGTACAATCGGACAGAACTGTCCTGGATGGCGAGCAGTACGGATGGCGGACGCAAGCCTGAACATCGACGGGACCCGGGTCGGCGCCGTGATGGCGGCGATCGAGGGGCGGATCGCCGGCCGCGTGCTCGGCCCGGGCGCCCGCCTGCCCTCGATCCGCGCCTTCGCCGAGACGATGGGCGTCTCGAAATCCACCGTCGTGGAGGCCTACGAGCGGCTGGGTGCCGAGGGCGCCATCGTCTCGCGGCCGGGCTCCGGGTTCTACGTGGCGGGCCGGCCCGAGCCCCTGAGCCTCGCGGCGATCGGGCCGCGGCTCGACCGGGCGGTGGACCCGCTCTGGATCGCCCGGCAATCCCTGGAGACCGGCCCCGCCCTCTTGAAGCCCGGCTGCGGCTGGCTGCCGGCCGAGTGGATGCCGGACGGGAGCCTGCGCCGGGCGCTGCGCCAGCTCGCCCGCGACGCGGGCGATCGGCTCGCCTCCTACGACACGCCGCTCGGGCACGCGGGCTTGCGCGGGCTCGTCGCCCGGCGGCTCAACGACCGGGGCATCCCGGCCCATCCGGACGCGCTCGTGCTGACCGATTCGGCGACCCAGGCCCTCGACCTGATCTGCCGCTTCCTCGTCGAGCCGGGCGACGCCGTGCTCGTCGACGACCCCTGCTACTTCAACTTCCACGCCCTGCTGCGGGCGCACCGCGTCCGCGTCGTCGGCGTGCCCTTCGGGGCGAATGGGCCGGACCTCACGGCGCTCGCCCGCGCGCTCGCCGAGCACCGGCCGCGCTTCTACCTGACGAATTCCGGCCTCCACAATCCGACGGGCGCCACGGTCGGCCCGGCCACCGTGCACCGGGTGCTCAAGCTCGCCGAGGCGCACGACACCCTGATCGTCGAGGACGACATCTACGCCGATTTCGAGCCGGAGCCCGGCCCGCGGCTCGCCGGCTTCGACGGGCTGGAGCGGGTGATCCATATCGGCGGCTTCTCGAAGACCCTGTCGGCGGCGGCCCGGACCGGGGTGATCGCCCTGCGGCCGGACTGGGTCGAGCGGCTCGTCGACCTCAAGCTCGCGGTGAGCCTCGGCAACGGCAACCTCGCGGCGGACCTCGTCCACCGCACCCTCAGCGACGGCTCCTACCGCCGCTACCTCGACGGGATGCGCGCCCGCCTCGCCGAGGCGCGGGGCGCGGCGCTGAAGCGGCTGTCCGCGCTCGGGATCTCGGTGCCGCACGTGCCGGCCGCGGGCATGTTCCTCTGGGCCCGCCTGCCCGGCGGCCTCGACGCGGCCGAGATGGCCCGGCGGGCGCTCCAGGCCGGCGTGGTGCTGGCGCCGGGCCCCGTCTTCAGCGCCTCGGGCGATGCCGCCGACCGCCTGCGCTTCAACGTGGCCCAGTGCGGCGACCGGCGCGTGTTCGAGGTGCTGGCCCGGGCGATGGGGTGAGGCGGGCCCTCAGCCGGCGATATCGTCGAGCGTCACCGACAGGGCGTCGGCGATCCGGCGCAGGGTGTCGAGCCGGCCCTCGCGCCGGCCCGCCTCGATCTGGGAGAGATAGGCCTGCGCGATCCCGGCCCGCTCCGCCAGGGCACCGACGCCGAGGCCGCGATGCTCGCGCCAGACCCGGATGCGGTTCTCGCCCGCGAGCAGGCGTTCGACCACGGAAGCCGGCACCAGCTCCTCCTCGCCCCGGGCGAGGCGCTGCCGGAAGGTCTCGACGGCGGCTCCGTCGGCCGCGTCCTCGGCGGCCTCGACGAGGGCGGCGTACTCCGCCTCGGGCAGAACCACGAGGCGTTCGCCCGAGGGACTCACGATCACCTGCGCGCCCATGCGCCCACCCTCCCTAGCCCGCGCGAAACGCCGCCCCGGCAGCCTCAATCGTAGGCATTTCCGCGCGCGGCGATCCGGATGATCGCGACGACGGCACCGTCCTCGCTCAGGATCACGCGCCCGTCGCCGACGCGCAGCCGGCGGATGCCGGGTTGCCCCTTCAAGGCCTTCACGTTGTTGCCGAGCGCGCCGGGATCCGCGGCGTAGAGCGCGATCTTCGATCGGATCAGGGCCGCGGTGTTCGCCGGCAGGCGCAGCAGCGTCCTGAGGGCATCCCTGCTGTACGTGATGTCCCTCATGACGAGCCGAATATAGCATTTCGCTATATTCGGCTCAAGCGCTTCGCTCTACGGCGCCGGCTGCACCCCATGGTGGGAATCGAGCACCGCGTCCGTGCTCGGATGCGTCTCGGCCACGGCGTCCGCCCGGGCGAGGTCCGGCGAGGTCGCCTCGCGGGCGAGCGCGGCCAGCGCCTCGTCGAGGGGCAGGGTGCGGGTCTGCTGGCTGCCGAGGCGCCGGATCGAGACCGTGCGCTCCTCCGCCTCGCGCCGGCCGAGCGCCAGCAGCACCGGCACCTTGGCGAGCGAGTGCTCGCGGACCTTGTAGTTGATCTTCTCGTTGCGCAGATCCGCCGCGACCCGGAGTCCCGCCCGCTCCAGCACCCGCACCACCTCGGCCGCGTAGGGGTCGGCCTCGCCGGTGATGGTGGCGACCACCACCTGCACGGGCGCGAGCCAGAGCGGGAAATGGCCGGCGAAATGCTCGATCAGGATGCCGGTGAAGCGCTCCATCGAGCCGCAGATGGCGCGGTGGATCATCACCGGTATCTTCTTCTGGCTGTCGGCGTCGACGTAGAAGGCGCCGAACCGCTCGGGCAGGTTGAAATCCACCTGCGTCGTCCCGCACTGCCAGTCGCGGCCGATCGCGTCACGCAGCACGTACTCGAATTTCGGCCCGTAGAAGGCGCCCTCGCCCGGGTTGACCGACGTCCTGATGCGCCCGCCCGACTGCCCCTCGATCTGGGCGAGGACGCGCGTCATCACGGCTTCCGCATGGTCCCAGAGCGCGTCCGAGCCGACCCGCTTCTCGGGGCGCGTCGAGAGCTTCACGACGATCTCGTCGAAGCCGAAATCCGCGTAGGTCGAGAGGATCAGGTCGTTGATCTTCAGGCACTCGGCGGCGAGCTGGTCCTCGGTGCAGAAGATGTGCGCGTCGTCCTGCGTGAAGCCGCGCACCCGCATCAGCCCGTGCATGGCGCCGGAGGGCTCGTAGCGGTGCACGACGCCGAATTCCGCCATGCGCAGAGGCAGATCGCGGTAGGATTTCAGGCCGTGCTTGAAGATCTGCACGTGGCCCGGGCAGTTCATGGGCTTGAGCGCGAACCAGCGCTTGTCCTCGGCCTCCTCGCCGGCGGATTGGGCCGCGAACATGTTCTCCCGGTACCAGCCCCAGTGGCCCGAGGTCTCCCACAGCGCCTTGTCGAGGATCTGGGGGGCGTTCACCTCCGAATAGTCGCCCTTGAGGCGGCGGCGCATGTAGGCGATCAGCTCCTGGAAGATCGTCCAGCCCTTCGGGTGCCAGAAGACGACGCCCGGCCCCTCCTCCTGGAAGTGGAACAGGTCCATCTCGCGCCCCAGGCGGCGATGGTCGCGCCGCTCGGCCTCCTCCAGCCGGTGCAGGTAGGCGTCGAGATCGGCCTGCGAGGCCCAGGCGGTGCCGTAGATGCGCGTCAGCATCGGGTTGTTCGAATCACCCCGCCAGTAGGCACCCGCGACCTTCATCAGCTTGAAGGCGGCTCCAACCTTGCCGGTCGAGGTCATGTGGGGGCCGCGGCAGAGGTCGAACCACGCGCCCTGGCGGTAGACCTTCAGGTCCTCGCCCGGCGGGATCGCGTCGACGAGCTCGACCTTGAAGGCCTCGCCCCGGTCGGCGAAGAGCGCGCGCACGTCGTCGCGCGTCCAGACCTCCTTGGTGAAGGGGGCGTCGCGCGCGATGATCTCGCGCATCTTGGCCTCGATCTTCGGGAAGTCCTCGGGCGTGAAGGGCTCGGCCCGCGCGAAATCGTAGTAGAAGCCGTTCTCGATGACGGGGCCGATCGTGACCTGCGTCTCCGGCCAGAGCGCCTGCACGGCCTCGGCGAGGACGTGGGCGCAATCGTGCCGGATCAGCTCCAGGGCGCGGGGATCGGTCCGGTCGAGGAACTCGATCCGGGCGTCGGCCTCGATGCTGTCGTCGAGGTCGCGCACGGCTCCATCGAGGGCCATGGCGACGGTGCGCTTGGCGAGCGACTTGGCGATGCCCTCGACGACGCTGCGGCCGGTCACCGCGCCGTCATAGGCGCGCGTGTTGCCATCGGGAAAGGTCAGGACGGGCATCGGGTCGCGTCTCCTTGGCTCACTCCTGCGAACGCGGCAGGTAAGCGGGGGCTGTGATGGGCGGCGCGTGGCGCGGCGGAGGGGGTGTAGACCGATTTCGCGGGACAGGAAAAGCAGAGGGTCGCTGTTTCCGCCGTCGCGCAGCCTCCGCAGGGGCGTGGCGCCGTGCTATGCTGACATCACCACAAGGAACGGCGCGCACGGCGTGAACATCACTCTTCCGATCCCGGACGACCTCGCCCGGAAGCTGACCGAATCCGACGCGCGCCAACTGTCGCGGCGTGCCCTCGAAGCCTTCGGCCTCGAAGAGTTCAGGGCCGGCCGCCTGACCGCGCCCGAACTGCGCCGGATGCTCGGGATCGAGACCCGCTACGGCCTCGACGGCTTCCTCAAGGCTCACGGCGTGTTCCTCGATTACGGAATCGAGGACCTGGAGCAGGATCGGCGCGACCTCGAGCGGGCCGGCTTAGTTTAGGCGGTGCCGGTCGTCGCCGACACGAGCCCGCTCAACTACCTCGTCCTGATCGGCCGGATCGATATCCTGCCAAGCCTGTTCGACACGGTCCTCGTGCCGGAGGCGGTCCGTCGGGAGCTCGACCGGCCGGAAACGCCCGACATGGTCCGTGCCTGGCTCGCGTCGGCGCCCCCCTGGCTCCGCGTGCATCCGGACGCGGCTGTCGGCGAGGAGCCGGCCCTGCCGGCGTTGGATGAAGGCGAACGCGAGGCGATCCTCCTCGGACGGAGCCTCTGCGCGGACCTCATCATCATGGACGATCGGGCCGGCGTCGCGGCAGCCCGGGCCGAAGGCTTCGCGGTCGTCGGGACGCTCGGCCTCATCGAACTCGCGGGCGGCCGCGGCCTGATGGATCTGCCCGAGGCCGTCGCGCGTCTGCGCGCCACTCATTTCCGCTGCCGCCCCGAGCTTCTGGATGCTCTGCTCACCCGGCACCGGCAGCGCGTCGGGTGACGGCCGGCCCCTCCTCCACCGCCTCGCAGGCGAAGGGCGACGGGGGCGCGTTGACGCCGCGCCAGCGGCCGTAGGCCCAGGGGGTCCAGGGGCGGGCCCGCGGCGGCAGGGCCTCCGGCACGAGGTCGATGCCGTGGGTGCCGAAGGGGCCGCAGCGGCAGATCCGGGACAGGCCCATCCAGCCCCCGGCCCAGAGCCCGTGGCGCTGGATCGCCTCGTCGGTGTAGGCCGAGCAGGAGGGCCAGTGGCGGCATTGGCGGCCGGCGAGGCCCGACAGGGTGAGCTGGTAGCCCCGGATCGCGAGATGGGCGAGGCGGCGCGGCACCTGCCCTACTCCGCCGCCTCGCGCGAGGCCGCCCCCCGGGCGGCGATCTGGTCGAGGGCGTCGACCACCGCGTCGAAGGTCAGGAGCGTCGAGGCGTGGCGCGCCTTGAAGTCGCGCACGGGCTCCAGCACCGCGAGGTCCGCCCAGGCGCCCGAGGGCACGGGGCCGTTCTCCTTGAGCATGGCGCGCATGGTGGCGCGAATCGCCCGCAGCTCGTCCGGGCTGGCGCCGACCACGTGCCGGGCCATCAGCGAGGAGGAGGCCTGGCCGAGCGCGCAGGCCCGCACCTCGTGGGCGAAGTCGGCCACCGTGCCGTCGGGGGCGAGGGCGAGGTCGACCGTCACGGTCGAGCCGCAGAGCTTCGAGTGGGCGCTCGCCGTCGCGTCCGGCGATTCGAGGCGCCCGAGCCGGGGAATGTCGGCGGCGAGTTCGAGGATGCGGCGGTTGTAGATGTCGTCGAGCATGGGAGCGGGGTCCTGCCGGGCTGCGCGGAGCCCGCGACGGGAACGTGCGGGAGCGGACGCTCGCCTCGGTGGTCAGATGCGCGGCCCGCGCATTGCGCGATCGGGCGAGAACGACGATATAGGCGCAATCGTGCCGTTTCGCGAGGAGGCGGCTCCGTCGACCCGGGTCGCGCCCACGGCTTCGGAACCCGTTCTCCCTCAGGGCGCTGGTTTGGGCAGACGCTCCCAGACCCGAGACGGTTCGACGCGATGTACGCAAAGCCGGACAGCACCACGATGACGGCCCGTGTGGCGCGGGCGGGAGATGCCATGGATGCCGCTCTCAAATCCCTCTCCTACCCGACCGCCGACGGGAACCTGCCCGAGGGCGTCCGGGATCTGAACGGCATGCGCAACGACAACGCTCCGACCCTCGTCCCCGCCCCTGTCTCCGCGGCACCTGTCTCGGCCGCACCCTTGCCCGTGCGTCCGGTCGAGGTGGCGCCGCAGCCGCCCTCCGCGCAGCGGGTGCCGGACGAGATCGCGCTCGGCCGCCCGAGCCGCGAGGAGGCGGAGGCCGCCGTCCGCACGCTGCTGCGCTGGGCCGGCGACGACCCGACCCGCGAGGGCCTCATCGACACCCCCGCCCGCGTCGTGAAGGCCTACGACCAGCTCTTCGGCGGCTACCGGCAGGATGCCGACGCGCTGCTCGAGCGCGTCTTCGAGGAGGTCGAGGGCTATTCCGACGTCGTGCTCGTGCGCGACATCCCGTTCTACTCCCATTGCGAGCACCACATGGTGCCGTTCATGGGCCTCGCCCACATCGCCTACTACCCGACGAAGGGCGTGGTCGGGCTCTCCAAGCTCGCCCGCGTGGTCGATACCTTCGCCCGCCGCCTGCAGACGCAGGAGACGATGACGGCCCAGATCGCCGACGTGATCGAGAGCATCCTCAAGCCCCGGGGCGTGGCCGTGATGGTCGAGGCCGAGCATCTCTGCATGGCGATGCGCGGGGTGCAGAAGGCCGGCGTCTCGACGATCACCACCCAGTTCAAGGGCGTCTTCAAGGCGGACCCGAACGAGCAGGTCCGCTTCCTCACCCTCGTGCGCAACAAGGGCTGAGCGCGCCGCACGCGAGAGGATGCCCGCGATGACCACCCCGCCCTTCCCGGCGCCGGGCCCCCGCGCCGAGGTGGAGGAAGGCGATGCCTTCACGCCCCGCTTCGACGCGAACGGGCTCGTCTCCTGCATCGCGGTCGACGCGCGGGACGGGCAGGTCCTGATGCTCGCCCACATGAACGCCGAATCGCTCCGGCGCACCCTCGAGACCGGCGAGGCCTGGTACTGGTCGCGCTCGCGGGGCGAACTCTGGCACAAGGGCGCCACCTCGGGGCAGGTCCAGCGCGTCGTCGAGATGCGGGTCGATTGCGACCAGGACGCCGTGCTGATCCGCGTCGAGGTGGGCGGCGACGGCGGCTGCTGCCATACCGGCCGGCGCGCCTGCTTCTACCGGAGCGTCAGCCTCGAGCCCTCCGACGGGCGCGCGACGCTCCGGCCCGTCGGCGCGTGACCTGGGAGGCGTCCCTCGGCGCCTTCCCCGAACCGTCCGGCCTCGTCCGGCACGGGGCGCCCGGCGCCGTCGAGCCGGTGCGGCCGCCCTGCCCGCGCGGGCCGCGGATCGGGCTGGCGCTCGGCGGCGGCTCGGCCCGGGGCTGGGCGCATATCGGCGTGCTCCGGGCGCTGGAGGAGGCGGGCCTCCACCCGGACGTGGTGGCGGGCTGCTCGATCGGGGCCGTGGTCGGCGGCTGCTACGCGGCCGGCAAGCTCGACGCGCTGGCGGAATTCGCCCTCTCCCTGACGAAGCGCCGGGTGGTCGGCCTCCTCGACGTGCGGCTCTCGGGCTCGGGGCTGATCGGCGGCGACCGGCTGCGGCGGCGCCTGGAGGGCGATCTCGCGGACCGGCGCATCGAGGGATTGCCCATCCGCTTCGCGAGCGTCGCGACCGAGCTCGGCACCGGCCACGAGGTCTGGCTGACGAAGGGCCGGCTCGTCGAGGCCGTGCGCGCCTCCTACGCCCTGCCCGGCATCTTCCCGCCGCTGCCCTTCGACGGGCGGCTCCTGATGGACGGGACGCTGGTCAACCCCGTCCCCGTGACCCTCGCCCGGGCGATGGGGGCCGACCTCGTCATCTGCGTGAACCTCAATTGCGACCCGCGGGTGCGCGGCGGCACCGTGATCGCCCCGGACGGGCCGGACCCGGTCGAGACGGGGGTGGCCGGCGCCGCCGAGGCGCGCCACCGCTGGAGCCTGCTGCACAGGGTCCGAGGGGCGGGCCGGCGCATCGCCGGGCGGCGGAGCCCGCGCCCGGCCGAGGGGGCGCCCGGCGTCGCGCGCGTGATGTTCGACGCCTTCAACATCACCCAGGACCGGATCTCGCGGGCGCGCCTGGAGCGCGACCCGCCCGACGTCGCCATCGGCCCGAAGCTCGCCGGGATGGGGCTGTTCGAGTTCCACCGGGCGGCGGAGGCGATCGCGGCCGGCCATCAGGCGGGCCGGGCCGCCCTCCCCCGCATCCGGGCGGCGCTGGAGGGCGCGAGCGCCCGGACGTGAGGAAGCGCGGGCGCCCGCGCTCCGCCACGGGAGGCGGGACGCGCTCCCTCTCCCGGTCGGGCGAGGGGACCCGCGACGGCCTCAGGCCATCGTGATGTAGTCGCGCATCGCCTGATGCTCGGCCTCGACGGCCGCGATCCGGCGCTTGACCACGTCGCCGATCGAGACGAGGCCGACGAGCTTGCCGTCCTCGCAGACGGGAACGTGGCGGAAGCGACCCTCGGTCATCAGGTGCATCACCTCCTCGATCGTGGCGGTGCGCTTGCAGCTCGTGACGGTGCGGGTCATGTGGGCCGAGACGGGCGCGTCGAAGGCGGACGCGGCCTGACGGGCGAGCGCCCGCATGATGTCGCGCTCCGAGAGGATGCCGACGACGTGTCCCTCGGGATCGCAGACGACGAGGGCGCCGATGCCCTTGTCGGCCAGCAGGTGGATCGCATCGTCGAGGGTACGCTCGGGCTGCACCGTGACGACGGAGCTGCCCTTCTCGGCGAGGATGCGTGCGACGGTCATGTATGTCCCTCCCTGGACGAACATGCGCGCCGTCAGCCCGCGGCGCGTCGACAATGGCGACCGGCCGGGTTGCATCCCGGCACTCGTGCGGATCGCGGCAAGTGTGTGGCGGGCCAGCGCCCAAGGCAAGCGCGAGGGTTGAGCCCGCGGCCGGAAAACTGGAATTTTTTCGCCGCGCCCGGCCGATTCGGGCTCAGCCCCGCCCCGATTCCGGGCCGTCGATGAACGGGAACAGGAAGAATCCCACCACGAAGCCGCCCAGATGCGCGTCCCAGGCCACCGCCGCGCTCTCGACGCCGAGGGGCAGGGTGATCGCCCCGAAGAGCAGGTTCGTCACGAGCCAGATGCCGAGGAACACGACCGCCGAGCGGTTGCGCATCAGCTCCGGGATCGATTCCAGCGCGCGCCGCGGCGGCACCTGCCAGGGCTGGGTGCCGTAGCCCGGGGGCGGGGGCCGGAAGACGAAGCGGGCGGCCGCCGCCATCAGGGCCGAGATGCCGGCGGAGGCGCCGACGAGGGGGGCGAGGCTCAGGGGATCGAGGGCGACGTGGAGCGCGCCCCCCGCCACGGTGCCGGCGAGCGCGAGCAGCCCGAAGCGCCAGGGCCCGCAGCGGCGGGCCACAGGAGACCCGAACGCGGCGAGCCAGACGCAGTTGAAGATCACGTGCATCCAGGAGCCGTGCAGCAGCGCGTAGCTCGCGAAGGTCCAGGGCGCGGCGTCGGGCTCGGCCACGAGGTAGCGGGCGAAGGCCTCCCGGGCGGCGCTGAGGGCGGCATCGTTCGAGACGGCGGCCTTCAGCACCTCCTCCCCCTGGGCCGGGTCGATCGCGACCGTCCAGCGCGCCGGCACCAGGGCGAGGTCGAGGACGAGCCGGATGTCCCAGGCGTCCGGCAGCACGAAGTCGCGCAGGGCCTGGATCGCGAGCATCACGCCGATCGCGGCCGTGACCACGCGGGGCATGTTGAAGACGGGCACGCGGCTCTGGCGCGGGAAGTCGGGCGAGGCATCCATGGCCCCACCATGTCGGCGCGCCGCCCGGGCCGGCAACCCCCCAAAACGACGTCCCGGGCGCGTTGACGCCTGCCCCACGGCGCCCGCGCGCGTGCGGGACGCCTTGTCAACAGGCCGTTAACCTTGACGAAAGGTTGCGCGAGCGCGGGGGCGGCCCTCGCCCTAGGGTAGTCCCTCAGGCGGACCGAATCGCCTGCGGCCCCCGCGGGCCGCGGGCGGGCCGCGCCCGCCGCGAGCCGCCTCGACGCCTTCCCAGCCCCACCCGACCCCGCCCCACCCGACGCACCAGGCCGCGACGCCCCAGGTCACCATGAAGCATCCGACGAGCCGTCTGCTCCACAGCTACTGGGACCGGTTGCGGGGCGAGCGCGCCGCGCCCGAGCGCGCCGAGATCGAGCCGGGCGAGATCCGCAACCTCCTGGCGGACAGCCTGATCCTGGAGATCGACCTCCCCGCCCGCAGCGCCGCCCTGCGGCTCGCCGGCACGCGGGTCTGCGCCCTGTTCGGGCGCGAGCTGAAGGGCGAGAGCTTCGCCGGCCTCTGGGGGGCCGAGCCCGCGGCCGATCCCTGGCGCCTGATCGAGATCGTGGCCGGCGACACGGTCGGCGTTGTGGCGGGCCTGCGCGGCGCCACGGGCCGCGGCGAGACGGTGGACCTCGAATTGCTGCTGCTGCCGCTGCGGCACCGGGGGCGGACGCAGTCGCGGGTGCTCGGCTCCCTCAGCCCGATCGCGATTCCCGGCTGGCTCGGGCTGCGCCCGGTCGAGACCCTCTCCGCCACGACCCTGCGGGTCCTCTCCGACTGGCCCGCCCGCGGGGCGGAGGCGCCCGCGGCCGAGCGGGCGGGCGGCCTGCCCGCCGGCCTGCCGCTCCCGGCCAACGACAGCGTGCCGCTGCGCCGCGGGCATCTCCTCGTCCACAGGGGCGGGCGCGCCTGAGCGGCCCGAGACCGGGCACATCTCGGATCGGACAAAGCCTTTCGTAACCCGATCGCCCCTACAAGGGGCTTCGGACGACTTGGGACCGGTGCGCGCGGCGCCCGCCCGGGCGCGTCCCGACCGCGAGGGCGGGCGTTTCGCACGAGGCTCCCGAGCCAGACCCTGGAATGGCATGACCGAGGCCGCCGCACTGTCCGGCACACTCCGCCGGCTGAAGACTCTGCAGGGCGCCGAGCAGCGCCGCCACCAGCGCGTGAAGATCGCGATCCTGGGGCGCTACATGCTCTCGGACCGGCGCGAATATCCCTGCCAGACGGTCGACATGTCGCCCGGCGGCGTGCGCCTGACCTGCGCGGTCGTGGGCGCGATCGGCGAGCGCGTGGTGCTCTACCTCGAGCATATCGGCCGGATCGAGGGCGTCATCGTCCGCCATCCGTCGGGCGGATTCGCCGTCCAGCTCAACGCGACGCCGCGCAAGCGCGACAAGATCGCCTCGCAGCTCACCTGGCTCGCCAACCGCGAGGTGCTCGGCCTGCCGGAGGGGCGCTCCCACGAGCGCCTCACGCCGACGCAGCCCGCCGTGACGCTGCGCCTCGAGAGCGGGATCGAGTTCCCCGCCCGCCTCATCGACGTCTCGATGTCGGGCGCGGCCATCGCGGCGAGCGAGCGGGTGCCGATGGGCGCCACCGTCACGGTCGGCCGCACCCCGGGCCGCCTCGTCCGCCATTTCGAGGGCGGCTTCGGCGTGCAGTTCCTGTTGCCGATCTCGCCCGACCGCTTCCACGACGGCATGACGCTCTGAGCGCGCAACGCTCCGGGAGCGCAACGCTCCGGGAGCGCGACGCTCCGGGAGCGCGCCAGGGTCGCTCCCCGTCGCTGCGCCCCCTCTCGGAACGAGGGGGAGCCCGCGCCCGGCAGGGCGACGTCGGGACCTCGCCGGATCGCGGGTGAATCGCCCGTCCGCCCACCGGCCGGAAACGCGCCCGCCTCCTGCCACGGCCCCCGCCGCCTCACGGTTTCCGGATCCTGAATCCGATCCGCCCAGTCTTCACGAATGCGGCAGCCCCCGGTTCGCCCCGTTGAGAAGGCGGCCTTTTCGGGGCGCGAATCGATAAAATTGCGCGCATCCGCTTCAGCGCGGAACAGCCCGGCGGGCCCATCCTCCCTCGCATGGATGGGGTGCTCGCCATGTGCAGCAAGACGACAATCGCTCTCGGTCTCCTGGTTCTCGCCGCGCTCGGCCTGAGCGCTCCGGCGCGAGCGCAGACCCTCGCCGCCCTGCCCGCCCCCTCCGCCTCTGCGACGCCCGCCGGCGAGGCGCGCCCGATCATCGCCTGGGCGGCCTTCTGCCAGGGCCACGCGGCCGAATGCGCCGTCGACCCGGCCGAGCCCGCCGCCATCGCCCTCACGGCCGCGACCTGGAACACGATCGTGTCGGTGAACCGCCGGGTGAACAAGGCGGTGCGCCCGATGACCGACCTGGAGCATTGGGGCGTGGCCGACCGCTGGGACATGGCCGAGGACGGGATCGGCGATTGCGAGGATTTCCAGCTCCTGAAGCGGCGCCTCCTCGTCGAGGCGGGCCTGCCCCGCCGGGCCATGCGCATGACCGTCGTCATCGACGAGAAGGGCGAGGGCCACGCGGTGCTGACGCTCGTCACCGACCGCGGCGACTTCATCCTCGACAACAAGACGAGCGCCGTGCTCGCCTGGCACCAGACCGGCTACACCTTCATCAAGCGCGAGAGCCAGGACCGGGTGGCCTGGGTGTCCCTCGGCGGCGTCACCTCCCCGGTCACCACCGCCAACCGCTGAAGCCCGCCGCGGAACCCGGTCGCTGAACCCCCACCGGTTGCAGCGATGCATCACCGTCCCGGATTGGAACCAATCCGCCCCGGGCGAGTTAACGGGGGTTTAACTTTGCCATTGAGCCCCGGCCCGGGCCGTGTCAGCTTTGCCGCCTGAGGATCGGTCGGCGGGGCGCGGGGATGCGGCACGGGGGTCTCGGAGGGAGCGGCGCCGCTGCGGCCGCTGAAGGCGCCCCCTGGCTCGGCGCATGGGAAGCCCTGGAGCCCGCGCGGCTGGCGCGCGGCCTGCGCCGGCGCCTGAACCGCAGCGCCGGCCTCGCCCTGGTCGGTGCGATCCTGATGCTCGGCGGCGCCACCACCCAGGCGCGCACCGGGCCGACGCTGCCCGAACCGGGCACGCCCGTGGAGACCGGGGCCGCGGTCAAGCCCGTGGCGGCCTGGAGCGCCTTCTGCGAGCGGATGCCGGCCGAGTGCGCGGTCAACACGGCCGAGCCCGCCTTCATCCATCTCGACGCCGCGATCTGGCGCACGCTGACGAGCGTCAACCGGCGGGTGAATGCCCGCATCAAGCCGATCACCGACCAGGCGCATTGGGGCGTGATCGACCGCTGGGACTACCCGGACGACGGCTTCGGCGATTGCGAGGATTACCAATTGCTCAAGCGCCGCATGCTGACCGAGCGGGGCCTGCCCCGGCGGGCCCTGCGCATGACGGTGGTGATCGACGATATCGGCGAGGGCCACGCGGTGCTGATGGTGCGCACCGACCGGGGCGACTTCATCCTCGACAACAAGACCAACGCGGTGCTGCCCTGGGCCCGCACCGGCTATTCCTACGTCAAGCGCGAGGGCCAGGACGGGACCCGCTGGGTCTCGCTGAACGGCGGCGCCTCGCCGGTGACGACGGCCAACCGCTGAGGGGCCGGCCTCGCTCCCCTCGCCTCAGGCGCCGACGAGGAGCGCGGCGAGGTCGATGGCGATGCGTCCGGAGATCAGGCCCCAGCCGCAGGCGATCATGGTCGCGAGCATCACGAAGGGGATCGGGCGCCCCTCGATGCGGCGCCCGCGCACCGTGTTGCGCAGGATGATGAAGGGGGCCGAGAAGGCGAGCACCGGCAGGGCGGCCACCGCCGCGACGCCGCCGCGCTCCAGGAGCGAGAAGCTCGCCCGCCGCTCCGTGAACAGCTCGTAGGCGCTGGCGAGCAGGCCCGAGAGGGCGAGCCCGACGCAGAGGGTCTGGATCGTGTCGAGAGCCGAGGTGTCGAGAGCCATACGCGACGCGCTCCACCGTTAACGGACGATGAAGACACTCTGCCCCATGGTTGACGAAACGTTAAGCGCCGGCCGGGGTTAGGGTTAACCCCGTGCACAGCTGCGCGGGCGCGGGCGCCCGGGATGCCTCAATCCTCGAGGTCGATGTCGAGGATCGCCATCCGGAACATGAAGGAATCGTCGCCGTCCTCCTTGTCGTCGGAGATGACGCCGATCGATTCCTGGCCGATGAACACCTCGGCGGAATCGGCGGATTTCATCGCGACGACGCGGATGTTGGCGTTCGCGAACGTGCGGCGCAGGTAATCCTGCAGCTTCGCGATCTCGGGCTTGGTCACGCTGTCTCGTCTCCGTCGTGGCGCAAGGGGATGACGGTGGCCTTGCCATGCCCGGCCGCCAGCGGCAAGCGCGGCCGGACGCCCCCCTCCCCGATCGAGGCGCCGGGCCTCAGATGCCCTCGGCCATGTGGATGAACTGGTCCATGCTGACGAGCTGGTCCATGGCGCGCGCCGGCTCGGCGCAGCCCGCCGTGCCCACGACGCGGGCCGGCACGCCGACGACGGTGGTGTTCGGCGGCACCGGCCGCAGCACCACGGAGCCGGCCGCGACCCGGGCGCAGGCCCCGACCTCGATGTTGCCGAGGATCTTGGCGCCCGCCCCGATCATCACGCCGCGGCGGATCTTCGGGTGGCGGTCGCTGCCCTGCTTGCCCGTGCCGCCGAGGGTGACGGCGTGCAGGATCGAGACGTCGTCCTCGATCACCGCCGTCGAGCCGACGACGAGGCCGGTGGCGTGGTCGAGGAAGATCCCGCGCCCGATCCGGGCGGCGGGGTGGATGTCGCACTGGAACACCTCGGAGGAGCGGCTCTGCAGGTAGAGGGCGAGGTCGCGCCGCCCGTGGCCCCAGTACCAATGCGCGAGGCGGTGGGCCTGGATGGCGTGGAAGCCCTTGAAATAGAGGACCGGCTCGATCGCCCGCGAGGTGGCGGGGTCGCGGTCCATCACCGACACGATGTCGGCCCGGAAGGCCTCGCCGATGTGGGGATCGTCCTGCAGGGCCTCGTGGAAGCCGTGGGCCACGAGCTCGGCCGGCAGAGAGGCGTGCCCGAGCCGGGCGGCGACGCGGTGGGCGACCGCGCCCTCCAGCGTCGCGTGGTTCAGGATCGTCGCCACGATGAAGGAGGCGAGCTGCGGCTCCTCGCGGAGCACGGTCTCCGCCTCGCCGCGCAGGCGCGACCAGACCGGATCGCACACGCCGGCGATCGGATCGTGGCCGGCGGCGGGGCTGATCGACGGGCTGGCGGTCATGGGCTTCTCCTCGGGACCGTGGGGCCGCCGGGCTCCCCTTTCGGCGGGAGGAGGGGCGGCCGGCCGGGAACGATTCTAGCGCGAATTCGCTGCGGGCGAAAAAACGGGCCTGCGGAACGCGGGGCGGGCGGCGGCAAGATCCTCGCTGCCTGCCTCGCTGCAATGCACCGTGCCCCTACCGTGGGGTGCCGGCCGGGTGCGATCAAGACCCTTAGGGGGCGAGGCGCTTCAAAGCCGCGTGCCTGTCGCCCGGGCGGCCGCAGCCTTCCCGCGCTGCGACGGCCGGCATGGCGGCGCGCGAGGTCCGGCGCGAGGCGTCAATCGGAACGTCCGGTCGCGGCGCGAGGCCCGCGGCCGCCCTCACGCGCTGCGGCGGCGCTCCTGCGTGCCGAAGCGGGCCTCGATCGCGGCGGTGAGGCGGTCCACCATCACGTCGATCGGGATGTCGGAGGTGTCGACCACCGTCGAGGCGCGGGCGTAGAGCGGCTCGCGGCTGGCGAGCACCGCGCGCAGCTCCTGCATCGCGGTGGCGTGGTCGCCGGTCGGGGGCAGGTTGTCCTGGTCGCGCACCCGCTGCATGTGCTCCTCGGGCTTCGCGCGCAGCCAGACCGTGAAGAAGGCCTGCAGCAGCAGGTCGTAGGTCAGGGGCTCGGCCACGATGCCCCCGCCGGTGGCCAGGATCAGCGGGCCCGGATGCTCGGTGAGGCGGCGCAGCGCCGCCTGCTCCAGCCGGCGATAGCCCTCCTGCCCGTAGATCGCGAAGATCTCCTTCACCGAGAGGGCGTTCTCGCGCTCGATCTCGGCGTTGAGCTCCACGAAGGTCCAGCCGAGCCGCTCCGCCGTGAGCCGCCCGAGGGTCGACTTGCCGGCGCCGCGCAGGCCGATCACGGCGACGCGGGGCTTGGGCACGCTGCCGTCGGCGAGCGCGCCGCCGGCGAGCAGCGCCTTGGCGGCCGCGATCTGCTCGGGCGCGGCCTGGGCCACGAGATCGCGCATCACCTGCCAGTCGGGCGTGAGGTCCTGGCCCGCGATGAGGTCGTCGAGGCGCACGCCCATGGCGTTCGCCACCCGCCGCAGCAGGATGATCGAGACGTTGCCCTGGCCCCCTTCGAGCTGCGCGATGTAGCGCTCGGACAGGCCCGAGGTCTGCGAGAGCAGCTTGCGCGACAGGCCGCGGACCGTGCGCGCGTGCCGCACCCGCCGACCGAGCTCGGTCAGGAAGAGGGTTTCTTGTTCCGCAGCGCCGGCCATCGGGTCGCCCATGTTCCCAGTCTCGCAAGCAAGGCCGGTGCCTCGCGAGCGCGTTGATACTCGACCTCCGCCGCCTCGTCTCCACGAACGCCGAAAGCGGCAGAATTGTGCAGCATCCTGTGGATGGATGCGCGTACGATATCGGTGTTCGGAAGGAAAATTCCGTTCGTCCCGAGCAAGCTTTGCCATCGGGGACATGCCGATGCTCACACGGGCACGGCACTGAACACACCCGTGACCGGATGGATGTGTTGACGAGAGCGGCCCCGATCAAGCGCGGCCGCGTATTTCTCCGGAACGGGGAGCGATTACTGCCCGGCGGGAAGCGCCGTCGCCTCGAGGATGGGCGCCGCGGCGGAGGGCGCCTTGCGCGCGGCCGGCCGGACGATGGCGGCGAGGAGCTGGGGCGAGGGGCGGCGCGGCGGCAGCGGGACCTCGACCGATTCGGCGGCACCCTGCGCGGAAGGCTGGGCCTGAGCCGCCGGGGCCGGCGGCGGGCCGCCCTGGGGGCCGACCGAGAGGGCGGCGAGGTCCGGCGCGGCGAGGCTCGCGACGGCGGATCCGCCGAGGCCGGCCGGGCGGCGGGGCGGCAGGGGGACCTCGACGGAGGCCGAGGCCTGCGGGGCGGCCTGTTGCGGCTCCGCGGCCCCCGGCGGCTTGCCCGCGGCGGCGAGACCGGCGGCGAGACCGGCGGCGGGATCGAGGCTTGCCAGCTGCACGGTGTCGGCGCCCCCGAGGGCGGCCGGGCGGCGCGGCGGCAGCGGCACCTCGACGGGCCCGCTCGCCGCCGCCTGCGGGGCGGCATAGGCCAGAGCCGGGCCGGAGGCGGCGTCGGAGGGGCGCAGGCTGAACAGGCTGGCGAAGGCGCCGGCCGAGGCGGCGGGGGCGGGCAGCGTCGGCGTCTCGTCGGCCACCTCGGTGGTGATGCCCTGGCGCTTGGCCGCGTAATAATAGCCCCGGTTGTAGTAGTGATAGGCCTGGGCGAGGTTGCCCTTGGCGGTGCGGTAGGCCCCCGCCAGATAGGCCACCCCGTAGCGCAGGTTCACCTTCGGGTCGTAGAGGCCGCTCGCATCGCCCCTGTAGCCGAGGCCGCGGGCGGTCGCGTGCTTGATCTGCATCAGGCCGAGCGCGCTGCCGCCCTTCGCGTTCGGATTGTAGTTGCTCTCGCGCTTGACGACCTGGTGCACGAAGCTCGCCGGGACGCCGTTCGCCCGGGCATGCTCCTCGATCAGCGCGTCGATGTTGTCCCGCGCGACCTGCTGGGCGAGCGCGGGCGCCGGCGCGGCCGCCAGGAGGGCGGCGAGGAGCAGGAGGCGGCGATTCATGCGCGAGACCCGGTTCGCTTGTTCTTCACGGCCTAGGTCGAGGCGAAATGAGGCCGGAAAGCGGCTTCCCTGCGGTTGCCTGTGGGCGGCGTGGCCGTTGACCCCGGCCTGTGCTCCGTGCGCCACAGACCCTTCGGGCCGGCGCCGGGCCGGGGGCTCAGGTCAGGACGAGGCGGGTGATCGCCTTCGCGAAGCCGTCGGAATCGTTGGCCTCCGTCACCGCGTCGGCCCCCGCCTTCAGGCTCTCCACGGCGTTGCCCATCGCGATGGAGAGGCCGCTGCGGGCGAACAGGGCCGCGTCGTTGCCCGCATCCCCCAGGGTCGCGATCCGGGCGCGCGGGATGCCGAGATGCCCGGCCATCCAGTCGACGAAGCGGCCCTTGTCGAGGCCGGGCGGCGTCACGTCGAGATAGTAGGCCTGCGAGCGGTGGACGCTCGCCCGCGGGCCGAGAGCCGTCGCGACCTCCGCCTCGCAGGCGGCGAGATGGGCGGCGTCCGGGCTCACGCCGACGATCTTCGAGGCGCAGGCGAGCAGGGGTTCGAGATCGGCCACGATGGCGGGCTCGGCCTGGAGCGTGCGCCGCTCGAGGTCCGTGTAGGGCGCGTCCGGGTCGCGCAGGAACCAGGCGCCCCGCGCGAACACCCAGACGTCGAGGCCCGCGGCGTCGAGGCGGTGGGCCGCCTCCCGGGCGGCCTCCTCCGGGATCAGGGTCTCGCTGAGGATCGTGAGATCCGGGCGCACGATGCTCGCCCCGTTGAAGGCGGCGAGCGGCAGGGTGAGCCCCAGCGCCTCGACGAGGGGCCGGAGCCCGACGGGCGGCCGGCTCGAGGCGATGGTGAAGCCGATCCCCGCCTCGCCGAGGCGCCGCACCGCCGCGACCGCGGCCGGGGTCAGGCGCTTGTCGGAGGTGACGAGGGTGCCGTCCACGTCCGAGATCACGAGCGCGATGTCGTGGCCGCCGGCATCCGTCATGGGTCCCTCCCCTCTACCCTGCCCTCGCCCTCGCCCTCGAGCCCGAGCCGGGCGACGATCGCCTCGGCGATGGCGTCGGGCGGGTCCTCGATCCCGACGACGATCGCGTCCTCGTCCGGCCCCGGCGGCTCGAGGGCCGCGAACTGGCTGTCGAGGAGGGCTGCCGGCATGAAGTGGCCGCGCCGCTCCGCGATCCGTTCCGCGACGCGCGCACGGCTGCCGTCGAGATGCACGATGCGGACCTCCGCGCGCCCGGCGACGAGCACGTCGCGATAGGCCCGTTTCAGGGCCGAGCAGGCGACGATTCCGGTTTGCCCCGCCGCGAGGCGCTCCCCGATCCAGGCGGCGACGGCCCTGAGCCAGGGCGCCCTGTCCACGTCGTCGAGGGCGTGGCCCGCCCGCATCCGGGCGACGTGGTCCGGGCTGTGGAAGCTGTCCCCGTCGACGCAGGCCCAGCCGAGCCGCTCGGCGAGGCAGGCCGCGACCGTGCTCTTGCCGGAGCCCGACACTCCCATCACCACGAGGATGCGCGGTGCGCTCCGTTTTGCCGGGGCTGGGGCCGAGATTTCTGCCAACGCGCGCATCCGGGTTCGGGCCGATGGCCGGATGTCTTAGGGCGCGGAGGGCCTCCGGTCTCGCGTCCGGGCCCGCGGGGCGTCAGCCTGCCGCGGTGAGCGGGGCGGGATCGGGCCCCTCCGGCGCCAGCACCCGCTCGCGCAGGGCCTGCGGCCCCAGCGTCATCGCGAAGAAGTCGTAGGGGCCGCCCCGCTCGTTGGCGAGCAGGAACTGGAAGTGCATCCGGAAGGGCCGCAGCCGGACCCTCGCATAGGTCTCGGGCGACAGGATCTCGCGGAAGCGCGCCGAGCGGATCAGCGGGTTCGCCACCGGCCGCCCCCGCAGGTCGAGGGCGAGGTGCCGGACGGGGTTGAAGCCGGGAAAGTTCATCCAGTCCTGCGGCGCCTGGAAATCGCACCAGACGAGGTGAGGCTGCGTCACGAGGCTTTCCACCTCTGCCCGCAGGCGGCGGGCGCGCGGCTGCAGCGCCACGAGGGGCAGCCCGGAGCCGAGGGTGACGAGGGAGAGGGCCGGCCCCTCCGCGCCGAGGCGCGGATCGCGGGCGAAGAGGCGGGCCGCCACCTCGACGGCGGTGAGGGCGCCGGAGGAATGGCCCACGATCATGACCTCGTCGACCGCCTCGCCCGCCTCCGCCCGCTCGGCGAGCCGCGCCAGCACGATGTCCGCGAAGGCCGCGAGCCTGTGCTCGTAATCGGGCCGCCAGCCCTGGCCGTGCTGCCAGTTGAAGACCCAGTCGTTGAGCAGCTGCCAGAAGAAGATCCGGTTCAGGAAGGCCTCGATCCCCTTGATCCAGACGATGCCGGCCGCGACGCCGAGCGGCAGCGAGAGGTAGATCGGCAGGCCGATGCTGTGGCCGAACCAGTCGCCGAGATGGGCGTGAACCATCGTGCCCAGGAAGACCGACAGCAGCGTCAGCAGCACGACCATGGCGAAGGGATAGAGGATGACGTTCCCGTACTTCCAATTGAGGCGATAGAAGCGGAACAGCAGGCCGATCAGGAGGGAGTGCAGCGTTCCGGCGACGAGGAGGGCGACGCTGAGGATCCGGGAGCGGGCGAAATCCCGCGCCACGAGGTCGTCCCACAGCAGCACGTCGTACGCGGTCTCGGCGCCCTCGCCGCCCTGGGGCGCCTCGACCCGCCAGCTCTGGACCAGCCCGTCCGGGCTGAGCCGCGCCTCGGAGACCGCCCGCCGCTCGCCGCCGAAGCGGCGCGCATGCCGGTTCAACTCCCGCACGAACAGGAAGCGGTAGCGGCTGCGGCCCTCCGGATCGTAGCCCGGGATATAGAAGACGTGCCGCCGCCGCACCGGCTGCGGGCCGGGACCCCGAAGGTCTGGGGGCGTATAGGTCAAGGGTTGGTTCATCGATCGGGCACTCGGCGCCGGGTCGTGCCGTGTTGCTTGAGCCGAGCGGCCCCCCGATCCTGTCTAGAACATGCGCGGCGGAATTGCATTAACGTGGCCATCCTCTTGCGAGGATTGCAGCGTCGGGGGAGCTCCCGGCAAGGCCGGAGGAGCATCCGCGCCCCGGGCTTGCGCGGGGCTTGTGGGGAGCGGGGACGGCGGAGCCGGCGGGCGGGTCGCCCCGGGACTGTGACCCACCCGCCACGGACAGGGGGGCGGCTTTGGGCTAGGGGTCGGGAGAACCGGCGAGTTGCTGGCGCTCCGTCCCGCGGCCGGGGTTCCGGCGGATGGGCCGCAGCGGCAGACGAGAGAAACCGACAGGCGATCCTGGATGCGCGCCCTTCCCCTTCTCCTGTGCACTGCGCTCGCGGTGTCGGGCTGTAACGTCCTGCCCGGGGCAGGTCCGACGGCCGGCGCGATCGCGTCGGGCGCGGAGACGGTGACGAGCGAGGGGGTGTTCGCCCGCTACGA